>JAYTXL010000123.1:0-21971 GCA_043742955.1 Verrucomicrobiota bacterium
GACGATCCAAACCATCCTGAGTCCCAACGGCGTCGGGGTGTTCAGTGACCCCGATGCTGCGCTTTATCCCCGCCGCTTCTACCGGGGCCGAATCACGCCGTAAGGCATAGCCAGGCAGTGGAAAACCACGAATGGACAGGAATGGACACGAATAGGGATATGGGCTCTGAAGCCGATCAATCGAGGGGATGGCAGTGTCACTGTTTGGCGACCGGAAGTCATGGTCGGATATTTTCTTTCCAAAACTCATCGGCCCAAGTCCTGGCTGGGTTTCCTCGGTTGCCTGTATCCAACATCGGTTTCGGAATTCGGGTTTAAGTTCCCTGTGCTTATCCCTGTCCATCCGAGGTGGATCGCTGCTCACCCGTAGCGATAGGGCTTGCTCAAGGGAAAGGTGTTCGGCAAATGTCGGACCTCCCGCACCCGGCCGTCGTGCAACAAAACCTCCACGATGTCGAAACGGAACTTCACCGGGGGATTCTTCAAAAGCCGCAGATAATCCAGCGCGGTTTGGGAGAGCAATCGCCGCTTGCGCGCATCCACCGAGGCTGCGGGCCGCGTCCAGGAATCATCAGAACGCGTCTTCACTTCAATAAAAACCAGGCAGTCCGCATCGCGAAATACCAGGTCGATCTCGCCGCGCGCCGATCGAAAATTCGCCGTGAGAAATTTGAGACCGAGCGATTGCAGAAGTTTCTTGGCGGCACTCTCCCCCAATTCACCCCGGCGCAGATGTTCCGGTTTGGTTCTCCGGCCCAGCCACGACTTCAATTGATCCCACCAGCTCACGGTGCTCCCCCCGACAGCTCCAGCGATCCGTCGCCTTTTAGCGGTGCGAAGCTGCGGCGGTGAATGGGACAGGGGCCCTGCGCGGCCAACGCCGCGAGGTGGCGGGCGGTGCCGTAGCCTTTATGCCCGGCGAAGCCATAGGCGGGCCATTGGCGGTCATACGCGCGCATCAACCCGTCCCGCGTGACCTTGGCAAGCACGCTGGCGGCGGCGATCGAGTAGCTGCGCGCATCGCCTTTCACGAGCGGCGTTTGGGGAAAACGCAGCGACGGAACACGCAGGCCGTCCACGAGCACATGCTGCGGCTGTAACGGCGCCAGGGCGTCGTTCATGGCGCGGTGCGTGGCTTGCAGGATGTTGATCTGATCGATCACTTCAGCCGCCACGGTCGCGATGGCAAAGCGGATTTCCGGCTGCGTCGTGAGAAAATCAAAGAATGCCTCGCGCTGTTTCTGGCTGAGCTGTTTGGAATCATTCAAACCGTTCAGTCCGGCGGGCAATCCATTTTGAATCCAAGCGGCTGGAAACACGACCGCCGCCGCCACCACCGGTCCGGCCAGCGGACCCCGACCCGCCTCGTCCACGCCCGCGATTTGCCCGGCGCCCGCACCCAGCAGGGCTCGCTCAAACGCGAAGCGATCGACAGCCGGATCGGGCTTCATGGGCGGGAGGCGGCATTCATCGAGTGCGTCTTTGCGCCCTGGGGCGGAAAAAATCAATGTCGAAAAGCAATAAGCGAGGCCGAAGCCTCGCCTATTGGAAATCGAATGAAATTGAAAATTACTTCGCCGCCGGCGCCGCAACGCGGGTTTCCTTTTCTTTCACGGCGGTGGCGCCTTTGCCCAGTCGTCCGCGCAGATAGGTGAGCTTGGCGCGGCGCACTTCGCCCTGGCGCTCAACTTCAATCTTGTCCACGCGCGGTGAATGCACCGGGAAAACGCGCTCAACACCTTCGCCGTAGCTAATGCGACGGACGGTGAAAGTGGAGTTCAAGCCGTGGCCGCGTCGACCAATCACCACGCCGGAGAAAATCTGGATGCGCTCTTTTTCACCTTCGACGACTTTGGTGTGCACGCGCACGGAGTCGCCCACCGCGAAAGCGTGGGCGTCCTTGCGATATTGTTCCGATTCAATTTTATCTTGTAATGCCTGGTTCATAAATTTCTTTTTGTTAACGGCACCCTGCGAGCGCCGGCTTAATTCACACTCTGGTTCCCGAAGGCGGTCACCGACCGCCGCTACATCAAGTCTGGACGTCGTTCGCGCGTCCGCTGCCGGGCCTGCTCGTGCCGCCACTTTTCAATCTCCGCATGATGTCCGGAGAGCAGCACATCCGGCACTTTCATGCCGCGAAAATCCGCCGGCCGCGTATACTGTGGATATTCCAGCAGCCCGCGGCTGAAGGATTCATCACCCGCGCTCTCATCGTCGCCCAAAACCCCGGGCAACAACCGGGTCACCGCATCGATAATCACCATCGCCGGCAGCGCGCCGTTGGTCAGCACATAATCACCGATCGACAACTCATCGTCCGCCAGCGACTCCCGCACCCGCTCATCAAATCCTTCATAGCTGCCGCAAATGAACAGCAACTGGGGCTGCGCGGCCAAATCCCGGGCGATCGCTTGATTAAATTGCCGGCCGCTCGGCGACAACAAAACCACGCGCGTCGAGGCGCGCCTTAAATTTTCCACTGCTTCAAAGATCGGTTCCGGCTTCAACAACATCCCCGGCCCGCCGCCGAACGGTTTGTCATCCACCGTCTTGTGCCGGTCGTGGGTGTAATCCCGCAAGTTGTGGATTCTTAAATCCAGCAAACCCGCACTGCGCGCCCGCTTCACAATACTCTCATCGAGCGGCCCGAGGAACATCCCGGGAAACAGGGTGAGCACGTCAATTTTCATGCTCCAAACGAGCCGTCCAAAACCGCCTCAAAAATCAGTTATTCCGGCGGCAAATCTTCCACGATTTCCACCGCGCAGCGCAGCCCTTTTTTCGCGCTGCCCACCTGCAACAGGGACCTCAATGCCTGAATGGTCGTTCCCTGCCGGCCAATAATCTTGCCCACATCGGTGGGGTGCAGGCGTAACTCATAAACCGTCAATCCGCTCCGCTCAACCGGGGTGATGGTCACGGCGTCGGGACGGTCCACCAACCCCTTGACCACGTATTCCAGGAAGGCTTGCATCCGCCACTCGGAGGTTTAGGCCGCCGTGCGCTTGGCTTTCTTCAAAAAGCTGGCGACGGTGTCGCTCGGCTGCGCGCCCTTGCTGATCCAATAATCAGCGCGCTCCAAATTCACCGTGAAGTTGGTGTCCTTCTTGAGCGGGGAGTAGGTGCCGATTTCTTCAATGCACTTGCCATCCCGCGGGCTGCGGCTGTCGGCGACAACGATACGGAACGCGGGCGTGTTTTTCGTCCCGACCCGTTTCATGCGAATTTTAACTGACATAAATATCTTTCACTGTGGCGGCGGCCAGCCACGCTTTGCTCCCGCCCGCCGCATTCACGGCGTCCCTTAAAAAAGAGGGGTGAGCCTAGTCAGGCCTTCTGGCCTTGGCAAGTCCTGTTTTCGGCTTTTTTAAGCCGACCTAAAACAATTCCGGATCGGGGACTGGGGGGCTCGTTTCCAACGCCTTGCGCGCCACGTCCACATACTCCGCGTCGATGTCGAAACCAATGAAGCGGCGAAGGCCACATTGCCGGGCGGCAATCGCCGCATGGCCAATCCCCAAAAACGGGTCCAGCATCACCAACTCCGGCTGGCATCCGTGGATCAGGATGCAGTTGACGGCCAATTGGACCGGAAAGGTTGCCGGGTGCGGTCGTTCTTTGGACCGGCTGAGGATGGTTTCATACGGAATGAACCAATTATTGCCGCGACAGCGCACATCCCGGCCTTTCGTGTGGGACCACCGCCCAATGTTCGACTTGTCCGAATACGGGACCCCGACCCCAAGGCGGTCCAAGGGCGTGGTGCCGAGCTTGGTGAGGTGGAAAATGTATTCGTGACAATCATTCACAAAGCGTTTCGAGTTGATCGGCTTGAAGTGACCCGCCGAAATTTGCTCCCCTGCCTTGGTCTCCACCGAAATTGATTTGATCCAGTGAAAAGTATTTTGCAGCGTGAACCCCACCGCTTCCTCCCGCAGCGCCAGCAGCAATTCGTGGGGGAAGAAGGGATTTGAAGGCGCGGCCCCGACATTCAGGAAAAAAGAGCCTTGATCCTTCAAGACCCGCTTGATTTCCATCGCCCATTCACAGCACCACTTCAAATATTCAGCGCGGGCCGAATTGTCCGCGAAGCTGGTATATTTGATGCCCAGGTTGTAGGGCGGCGATGTCACCACGAGATCCACCGAGTCAGCCGGCAATTCCTTCATGCCCGCGACACAGTCTTGAACTATTAATTTGTATTCTGCACCCGGCGGTTTCATGGCCCGCCAGCATGAGTCAAACCCGGCAGCACGCCAAGCATGTTTACGCCCATCCGAGCCCCGGCGGTTCAACCACGCATGGTCACGAGCAAAACCGAACACGCACCTTCTTTGATAATCGGTGTCATCGGGAACGTATCCACCCTCACCACACTCATTAAACAGCCGTGCTCCGCGCAACCAATCAGCGAAAACCCGCCCTGCTTTCCCCGTGGTTGTCGCGTGAGCCTCGTTCGGTCCATTGGCGGTTTGCCACTGCGGGCTTCCCCCTATTTGCCTTTGCCGGCAGCCACTTCTGCCCGCGCCTTGGCAATGACTTCCTGCAGCGACACTTCCGCCCCGCCGCGGCGCTTGCTCTCATCGGCGGCTTCCATGAACGCATACAGCTCGGTCATTTCCGCGCTGCTCACGGGCACCGGGCCGCCCCGAAACATTTTGATGATCTCAAACAACAGCACGTCGTAGCCATCGTAACTCCCCACCGGGGACTCGCCCGTTTCACCCACTGCCTTCCCGCCGTAGCCTTTTCGATCCGCGCCATTCTCCTCCCGGAAAATCCCGGTACGACCGCCCTCCCAAGTGCCCGTGACCTCGATCTTGCCATCCGCAGTGGTGCCCCGTTTCACGGATTTGCAGCCGGTGCCCATCACGGTGAACAAGGACTCACAGCCATGGATCCCATACCAATAGAGATCCACGTGCGTCGGCTCCAGGTGCGCCGGGCTGAAGGTCTCGGCACTTTTCAACTTGCCGATGGAACCATTCCGCACGGCCTGCGTCGTCTTGCCGAAGCGCAGCGAGGAGGCGCAGAAAAGGGGCACCTTCGCCTGCTTGGCGGCGTCCAGAATGCGGAGCACATCGGCGAGATTCCCGGCCAGGGGTTTGTCAATAAACACGGGCTTGCGCGCCGCGAGCACCGGCCGGAGCTGCTCCAGATGCACCCGGCCATCATTGGATTCGAGGAAGACCACGTCCACGCGCTTCATGAGCTCATCAATCGAGTCCACGATTTCCACCCCGAGGGCCTTCATTTTTTCGGTGTATTCCGGCACGCGTTTGGTGCTGCTCTCGATGTCCTTGCTGCCCGGCGGATAGGCTGCCACGATTTTCACACCCGCGATCTTGGCGCTGTCCTCCGGGTTCTTCGGCCCCTTGTTCAAAGTCCCGGCGAACGCGAGCACATGGGAGGTGTCCAACCCGATGATGCCCGCGCGCAACGGCTTTTGATCCTGGGCGTGAACGGCCAGTGACAGGGCGAACAGTGGAATGAGGAAGGAATATTTCATGGGTAGAGGGTGGTTCACGAGAGAGCTGGCAAAGTTTAATTAGTTAGCGGTGGCATTTGGCAGTGGCTCTCAAAGTCATGGACAAAAAAGCTGGGTGTTGCCGGATTGTTTCGCCTATTCTGGCATTGGCTACAAGCACTCAATCCAATCATGAGCCACCCCCTTGCCCCGGACCCGTCGACGGCTGCTTTAGATTTGAAGCGATCAACGGGAGGCGGCTTGGTTGGACGGCGCGGGGGGCTCCTGAGGTCGGTCGGGTTGCTTTTTCTGGGGATGGGTTTGGGCCTGTCGGCTGCGGAAATCCCTCTTTTGCGAGGATTAAGCCGCACGAATCTTTTGGAATATCGCAGCCCGGACGGCACGGTAAGGCGGGGGCACACGAAGCGGGAATGGGAGCTTCGCCGACGCGAGGCCATCGCGGGATTCCTGAGCGTCACCGGTCCCCTGCGCGGGCGGGGGCGAGCCCGCCGGTGAAGGTCACTAAAATCAGCAGGGCTAGGGTGGAGAAAATCGGGCGCTTGGTATTCATGGTATATTTAGTTTTGACAATTCTGGTATGGAAATTTCTAACAGGTAATCAACGCACGCTGACGTGAGGCAGTAGCGCCCAGCGACGTGCAAACGCAATTCAAACAAAAGTTCATAACCCTCACTGGCGACCGGAATTGGATGTTGGGGCGCCGGTTCGCTCAGCGGACTGGTTGACTCCGTTTTCAAGGACTGCTCCACCACAATTCCCGCAATGGGCTGATGCAATAGACCGAGGGCGTGACTGAAAGCAACTTTCCACAGTGAGGACACCGTAAGCCAAGCTTTCTCGCCCTCCTTGGCAGGAACCATGATGTAAAAGCGATTGGGCCGAGTTACCTTGATAAATGCGCGGCCGTGAATCGACTGAAGGCCACGGTTCATTTTCGATTCGACACGATCTGGTGTGCCTTGACGCGATCCCCCTCATCCTGGCCTTCTCCCGCTGGGAGAAGGAACAGCGGCCACGCCGCGGATAGCCGGACGGTGCTCTTCGCGAATCCAACCGTGTTATTCCTGCGAGCAGCGGGAACGAAGGCCCCCTCTCCCTCCCGGCGGGCGAGACTCCACGGCCCGCAAGAAGCCGCAATGTGTGCCCTTGGACCGGAGCGCGGCTCTGTGAGCCGCAGCACGTTGGAACAGCAGAGTGATTTGGATTCATTCCCACGCGTGATTCGAGGCGCAGCTGCTGCGGGTCACAGACCCGCGCTCCGAAGCAGCGGCGGTCACTGCGCCGGACGGCACAGGCGGCTCGCCTATGCTACCCACTCCAACTTAATGGTTCAGGTTGATTGAAATCAATGATCTGTGCCCGCTCACACCAGCAGCGCGCGGACGACCTGGGCGTCGGTGACTTCGGAATCCGTCAAGCTCGCCGCACGACCCTCATGGGGAAAATGCAGCGCGCGATGATCCAGGCCAAGTGTTTGGAGCATCGTGGCGTGCAGGTCGTGGACGTTGACCACGTCCTGCACGGAACTGTAGCCGAATTCATCCGTCGCGCCGTGGACATAGCCGGCCTTGAAACCACCCCCAGCGAGCCAGAGTGAAAACGCGTGACGATTGTGATCCCGCCCATCCTTGCCTTGCGAAACCGGGAGCCGACCGAATTCACCGGTCCAGAGCACAATGGTCGAGTCCAGCAACCCGCGCTGCTTCAAATCCTTCACCAGCGCGGCGCTGGGCTGGTCGGTCTTGGCGCACAAACCCTTGAGGCGCTCCGCATTCTTGTCGTGCGTGTCCCACGGCTGGCCGCTGAGAAATAACTGTACGAAACGGACGCCGCGCTCGATGAGCCGGCGGGCGAGCAGGCAGCGGCGTCCATATTCCTCGGTCACCGGATTATCGAGACCATACATTTTCTTTGTCGCGGCGGATTCCCCGGAGAAATCGAGCGCTTCGGGCACGGCTGTTTGCATGCGCGCGGCGGTTTCGTAATTGGCAATGCGCGCGCTGAGTTCGGTATTTTCCGGATAACGGGCGGCCTGATGCCGGTTGATTTTCTTGAGCAATTCGAGCTGGTTTTTGCGCGCCTCGGCCGAGATATGGGCCGGTGTCTGGAGATTAAACACCGGCGAGCTGCCGCTGCGAAATGGCGTGCCTTGATACAAGGCGGGAAGAAAGCCGGACGACCAGTTGCGTTCGCCGTCCACCGGCAGGCCGCCGGGGTCGGACAACACCACGTAGGCCGGCAGGTTTTCGTTTTCGGAACCGAGACCGTAGATCAACCAGGAACCCATCGTGGGCAGGCCGGCCAGAAACCGGCCCGTGTGAATGAGCCGGAGCGCGGCTTCGTGATCCACCGATTCCGTTTTCATGGAGCGAACCAGGGTAATGTCATCGGCAATGGTGGCGGTGTGCGGGAGCAGTTCGGACAGCTCCATGCCGCATTGTCCACGGGGCTGGAACGCGTAGGGCGCGCCGAGGACATTGCCCACTTGTTTGTCGAAATGTGTTTCGAGATTTCCGCCGGGATAAGGTTTGCCGTTCCATTTGTTCAGGGCGGGTTTGGCATCGAAAAGATCCATCTGGCTTGGACCGCCGTGCTGAAAGAGGCTGATCACCGCCTTGGCCCGCGCGGGATGAGGCGGTGCCTTCGGCCCATTGGCCGCGCCGACGGACGACGTCTCCCGGAGCAAATGCGCCATCGCGAGGGCGCCCAAGCCGCCGGCGGAGCGACCAAGAAAAGCGCGGCGGGTAAGCGGTTCAAATGCGGAGTTCATTCGAGGTAGAGGAAAGAGTTCAAGGCAAACAGCGACTGGCAGAAATCCGCCCAAACGTGCTTTTCGGCATCCGGCTTGTCCGCATAGGCCCGCCGTTGATCGTCGAGAAACTGCCGGGCGGCCTTCAGTTCCACGGTGTCCGGTGCGCGACTCGCGGTGAGCCGGAAGGCGTGCCTGATGCGGCTGACCGCGTCGGGGCCGCACTCCCGTTCCAGGCGTTGCGCCAGATCCTCGCCGCGCAGCACGGCGAACTCCGAATTCAGGAGGCTCAGCGACTGGAGCGGCATGGTGGTGGAGGCCCGGCGCGAGCAGTTGAAAACGATGGAGGGCGCGTCGAAGAGGCTCAGCAGCGTGGCCACCTGGGAGCGGCGCTGCTGGAGAAAGATCGAGCGGGAAAAGGCGTCGGGCTTGGTTTCATCAAGAATGACTTCCCCCACCCCGCTGCGGGAGGTCGGCACGTAGGGGCCCTGCGTTTTAGGACCGAGCCGGCCGCTGGCGGCCAGAATGGCATCCCGGATGGATTCGGCGTCGAGTCGACGCACCGGGTAGCGCCAGAGGAGTTGGTCGGCGGCATCGCGTTTGAGCCCTGACGCACGCGGGGCGCTGGATTGCCGGAACGTGGCCGATTCCAAAATCAGTGTATGCAGGGATTTCACATTCCAACCCGACGCAACAAATTCGGCGGCGAGCCATTCCAACAATTCCGGGTGAGTTGGCCGGGCCCCGCTTAGGCCAAGGTTGTCCGGCGTGGCCACCAGACCAGTGCCAAAGTGCTGTTGCCAGATCCGGTTGACGGTGACACGCGCCAACAACGCGGCCTGGGTTGATCCCGGTTCGGTGATCCATTTGGCCCAGGCCAGACGCCGACCCGTGCTGCCTGCGGTTTTCTCGATGTCGCTGGCCGGCTTTGCTTTTGGGTTGGCCATCAGGAAAGCAGGAAAGGCGGGTTCAACTTCTTCCCCGGGCGTCTTGTGATTGCCACGTTTCAGCAGATACACTTTCGGGGCGAGATCGCCCACTTCACCCACCCAGGCAACCCGGCCGGGAGGGGGCGAACGCCGGTCGGCGATGGACTGGTTACGGCGATCAAAACCCTTTTTGTATTCCGCAAGATCCTTGAGAAAGGCGCTGTTTTGCGTGAGCCAGTCGCTGTCCTCACTCCGCGAAACCTCCACGCGCACATTGTCCACGATGAAGCTGCGGCCGCAACAATACTCAAAACCAAAACCGCCGGGCGGCAGATCCTCCCCCTTCAGTGTTAGGCTCGCGCCGTCCGGAGCGCCGTCCACGAGATGTTCCATCAGGAACTTGTCGGCGCCGGTTTTCGTGATGCGCACACCATAATTGTGGCCGGGCACGTAGCCGAGCGCACCAATGTTCCCGCGGCTGCTGGAACCGGAACCCGGATAGTCCACAATCACACTGGTGGGGCCGCCCGGATGACCATCGATCAGAATGTTGCCACCCGTGGTTTTGGAGTTGTGATTGAAATCGTGCAGCGCGATGAACCAACCTATGCGCTCCGCATTGGCCCCCTCGTTGTTTAACCGGCTGGCGACGAGATCAAACGAGGCCTGAATCCAATCGTTGGTTTTTTCGGGACGCCAGTTGAACGCGGTGCGGGTGGATATCCAGCGGTCCCCGGCCCCGCCGCCCTCAATGATCTGCAGGGCTCCCGCGGCCGCGCGCGCCGCCGGGCCCATTTCGCCGTCCAACGCCACGGCGGGAGTCCCGCCCGGCGTGTCATCACCCGGGGCGGCATTGGACCAGCGCCGAGCGAGGGAACCAAGGGTATCAAATTGATCCTCGAAAGCGAGCCGGCCACTGGGTCGATGCGCCGCCACCCATTCCGCGAACTCCTTTTTCAGAGCCGCCTGTTCGGCCTCGATCGATTTTTCTTTTGCCTGCCACCGCTCGCGTTCGCCGGCGGGAAGCGCTTCGATGACCCGGTCGTTCGGCTTGATCCATTTCTCGATATTGAACGCCGGGTAAAGAAAGGCCTGAAAGGAATAGTAATCCTTCTGCGTGATCGGCTCAAACTTGTGATCGTGGCATTTCGCGCACTGGATCGTCAGTCCCAGAAGGCTGGAACCAATGATCTGCATGCTTGATTCCAGCGCGGTGTAGCGATCGATGCGAACTTCATCGGGATTGCCGTCGCTTTCGCCCGAGCCATCCTGGCCGTTGCGCAGGTAATGCGTGGCCTCAAGCAACTCGATGATTCCGGGAGTCGCCGGCTGGCCGGGTCGCCAGCCGGATAATTCATCGCCCGCCAGTTGCTCGCGCACAAAGGCGTCGAAGGGTTTGTTCTGGTTGAACGAACGAATAACGTAATCGCGATAGCGATAGGCGAGGGGCCGGTCGGAGTCCGCATTGAAATAGCCATTGGAATCCGCATACCCCGCGGTATCCAGCCAATGCTTGGCCCCGCGCTCACCGTAAGCCGGCGACTGGAGATAATGTTCCACCAGTCGTTCGTAGGCGCGCGGTTTTCGATCGGCCAGATACTGCTCGATCTCGGCTGGCGTCGGGGGCAAACCGGTGAGGGAGAAGGCCACGCGTCGGATCAGGGACTCCCGGCTCGCTGCCGGGCCGGGTGAAAGTCCAGCCTTGGAAAGGCGCGCCCTGATAAATCGATCAATGAGATTGGGGGCGCCGGACCGGGACGCGGCCGGGGAATTAGCGGAGGGCCGGAGGGGTTGAAACGCCCAGTGCTGTTCCGCGGCCTTGATGTTATTGGTGAGAGAACCGGTCGCGAAGCAGGGGGTAGCCGTGAGGCAAAAAGCCAGCGCCAAGATGGCGAAGATCAGCTTTGTTCCAGTGGTCACTCCGTAAAACTGCGCCGTAACTTTTTCAGAGTCAACCGCCCGATTTGCCTTTGTGCAAACTACGACGACTTGGAGGTCGGGCGTATTTCGAGAAACCGGATCGACGACGGTGGGCCAAGAGTTCAGGCTACGATCGATTGAACCACCCTTCAACGGCTACTGACCAGCGGCCCAGCAACGTAGCGCGGGCGTCCGCGCCGGCGAGTTCCCGCACCGTCCCGGTGCCGGAATTGGGCCTGCACGAGACGCCCACCAAAGGATCTGGCGGCGGGACTCCGCCCGAACTCGCAGCCGGGACGGCTGCGCTACACGAAGCGCCCAATCCTCTCGTCTCAGGATTCCATTCACGGGGGGTGCTTCCGCACCTCAAGCGCGAAGGCGGGACGTATTTCGTTACGTTCCGCCAGGCAGGCACCTTGCCGAAAGAAGTATTGCTGCGTTTCAAGCAGGAACGCGACCTGATCTTGCAACAGGCGATGGCGGCGAAACGCCCGCTCACCTGGCACCAACAGGAGGAACTCTTTCGCTGGTATTCCAGTCGCATGGACAACTACCTCGATGCCGGCCTTGGTGAGTGTTACTTGCACACGCCCGAACTCGCCGACCTGGTGGCGGGTGCCATTCTTTATTTCGAGTGTAAACGCTACGAATTGCGTGCGTGGGTGGTAATGCCAAACCACGCCCATGTCGTCCTCTGGCCGATGCCGGGGTTCACGTTGAGCGACATTCTGCACAGTTGGAAATCCTACACATCGCACGAGATCAACAAACGGCTGCCAACAAAAGTTGTTCCATTCTGGCAGAGCGAATCCTACGAGCACCTGATTCGCGATGAGGAAGACTTGCGGCGTTGCCGCCACTACACCTTGGTGAACCCGGTCAACGCCGGGCTCTGCTCACGACCAGAAGACTGGAAGTGGAGCAGCGGCCATGTAGCGTAGCCGTCCCGGCTGCGAGTTCCCGCACCGTCCCGGTGCCGGAATTGGTCGCGCCGGCCACGGCAACCAAAGAAACTGGCGGCGGGACGCCGCCCGAACTCGCCGGCGAGGACGCCGACGCTACGTGACTTTGCCCATGCCGAGAAAAAATTTCCGTTCAATATTTACCAGCAACCTTTAGATCGCCGCGGGCAAACGCGAAGCGTCACAACCGCGGCGTGCCGGGCTTGTTCGGTGCGTCCCAGGCCTGCGCACCTTTCACTTTGAGTTTGCGCTTGTAAACCTTGTCACCGCACGCGGCGTAGATCGTGTCGAAGTTCTCCCCGCCGAAGGTCAGATTCGCCACGCGGCCATTGGGTGTGGGGATGATGCAATTCACGCGCCCGGCCTGATCGCAAACCTGAATGCCAAGGCGGGTGGTGACATAGAGGCGCCCGTCGCGGTCCACCCGCATCCCATCCGCGCCGCTGTCCTCCGCGGTATCGGGCACATGCAGATGATAGTAGCGCTGCTTGTGCTGGAGCATTCCATTGGGCTGAATCTGGTAGCTATAAACCCAATGCGCACGGGAATCCGCCACATAAAGCAGGGTCTGGTCCGGTGAGAGCGTGATGCCGTTCGCAAACCGCAGGCCCGTATCCACCACCACTTTCTCGCCGTTCGGCCGGAGCAGCCAGACTTTGCTGGTGTTGGTGTTTACGCCGCTGGTGTTGGGATCCGTGACGTAACAATTTCCGTTGTGCGCAATTACCAGATCGTTTCCCCGGAGTGATTCCGCGATGACGGAGACGCGGTTGCCCGCGTCGTAGGCAAGGATTTGATCGGTCCCCGTGGCCACGGCATAACGCCGTCCGTCTGGACCAAACGCCTGGCCGTTGGCTTTTTTGGAATCCTCGAGCCAGACGCTCACCTTGCCATCGAGGCCGATCTGGTAGGTCTTGCTGGTGGGAATGTCGTTGAAGAATACTTCGCCCTGCGCATTCGCGGTCGTGCCTTCCGTAAATTTGTAGCCTTCGCCGACGAGCTGCCAGTCCTCACCCGGCACCAGCAATTCCTGGAGCTGGGGCGAGCCGGGACCGGCTTTCACGGGGGCCGGATAATCTTTCCAGAGCCAGCGCAGGGCATCGGGAAAAATGGCGGTGGCATGTTTGCCATTGTGACCGCCGTCGCCCCAGGCGTGGTTCACCTCGTAACCGGCAAAGGTAAGCGCGCGTTCCATTTCCTCATTCGCCTTCCACCAGTCACCGCCGTAAATATTCTGATCCGCGCTGCCATCCTGCAAAAAGACCCGGATGGGTTTGGGCGCATATTTACGGATGAGCGTGGGATAAACATTCCCGCCGCGCAGCCCGACGTAGGTGCCGACGTTGCTGAACACGCGGGTGAAGGCGTCCGGCCGTTCCCACGCCGCCGTGAAGGCCGCGATTGCCCCGCTGCTTGCGCCCGCGATGCACCGGCTATTCCCATCGGCGGCCAAATTATATTTCCTGGCGACCGCGGGCAGAATTTCCTCCAGCACGAACCGCGCATAGGCATCGCCGAGACCATCATATTCATAGCTGCGGTTGAACCGGTCGAGCGCCTGATCGTTCGGCGCCTTCACCCGTCCGTGCATGATAAACACCCCGATCGTCACCGGAATTTCCTTTTTGTGAATCAAATTATCAAACACCACCGGCGCGTTGTATTGGATGCCGTCCTGACAGACAAAAACACAGGCGGGCTTGGCCGGGTCATATTGCTTCGGCACATAAATCCAGTAGTCGCGCGTGGTGCCCGGAAATATTTTACTGCTCTCGAAAATGTATTTGGTAACCTCGCCTTTCGGCACGCCTTCCTGCGGCTTGGAATCGGGTCCGGGCTGATAATCGTCGGCGGCACGGACCGGTCCGCATAAATTAAGGACGACCAATAGAAAGGCAGTGCAGCGCAGTAGGGTTTGCATGGTTGAATTCTGAGGATTCCGGTCCCGACGTCAACAATCCTTCCTGGAACATCCGAAAGCACACAGCACCGTCACCAGCTGATCCAGTTGCGCGCGGGTGTGCTCGCTCGATAACGCGAAACGAAAATAACCGCTCTCCGGCCCGCCGGGATAGCGGATGAAACAGGGGTAGATACCCGCCGCCAGGAGGGCTCTCCGCCAACGCTGCCCGGCGCGGACGTTGGCTGGCACCACGGCAATAATGGGGCTGGGAGTGTCGGCCACCGGCCAGCCGGAAGCGCGCAAAGCGTGCTTCACCCAGCCGGTGTTACGACCGAGACGTCCGCGCATCGACCGGTCCTGCTTCAGAATTGACAACGCCATCAGCGCCGCCTTCACCAGCGGCAAGGGCAATGGTGTGTTGCCGGTGAAAATACGGCTGCGCTCCAGGATGCGACCGCACACTTCACCCGACGCGAGCACCGCGCCACCGTAAACCCCAAAGGCCTTGCTCAAAGTCACCGTCTGGATGACTCGCTCACGACCGAGACCCGCCAGTTCCACCGTCCCCCGGCCCTGCTTGCCCAGCACGCCCGCGCCGTGGGCATCGTCCACGAGCAGGAGACCATTCCGCGGCAGAAGTTTTAAATACCCCGCCAGCGGCGCGATGGAACCGTCGTGCGAAAACATCCCGTCGGTGAGCACGAGCGGTTTCGCCGATTGGCCGAGCCGTTTCAACTGTCGCGCCAGGTCCGCCGGGTCGCCGTGCCCGAACGAAGCGACTGGGCATGCCAGCAGCGCCGCCGCATCCTGCAGGCTCGCGTGCGCCCGCGCGTCCACGAGCGCGTGCGTGAACTCCCCGGCGAATGCCTGCGCCACCACGAGATTGGTGAGATACCCAGTGGAGACAAGCACGGCGGACTCAGCATCGAAGAAGCGGGCGAGGCGCTGCTCCAATTGCACGTAAAGCTGGTGGTTCCCCGTGGTCCGGCGGGAGGCGGCCACGTTCAGACCAAACCGGTTCAGGCCAACCCGCACGGCGCGCAACACTGCCGGATGGCTCGCCAGGCGAAAGTAATCGCACCCGCCAAAGTAGGACAGCCTGTGACCTCGAAACAAAACGGACGTGCGGTCCACCTGCTGTAAGGGCGGTGGCAAAACTTTCATGGGGCATTCATAAACCGTCCCGCCCGGCCAAACACGCAGAAAATTCACCCGCTCAGCCCGCCGAGCCCGGGGAGAGCGCCGTCAACGCACTTGTGTTGCCCGGCTTAATTTGCTTGGCTTCGGCGCGTGAAACCAGTCCCAGCGAAATTCGTGCCGATGGCGATTGCCATTGCGGTCGTTTTGCTGGCCTCTTTGATTCAAGTCCTGCCCCGCTTTGTGCCCGGTTTCACTCTGTTCGAGCGTCTGGAATGGATTACCTACGACTGGCGGGTGCGCCTTGCCTTCGATGCCGCCGCGCCCGTGGCCCCCAATCTGGGCGCGGTGTTCATTGACGACGACAGTCTCAAAGCGATCAATCGCGACTACCAAGTCCGCTATCCGTGGCCGCGCCAGCTGCACGGGCGACTGATCCGAGAATTGAAGGCGCAGGGCGCGAAGGTCATTGGCTTTGACATTCGTTTTCTAGAATTGGATCCGCCCAATCCCGCCACCGCCGTCGAGGTGCCGGGCGCGGGCAGAATGGAATCCGATGACTACTTTGCGCGCCAAATGCGGGAAAGCGGCAATGTCGTGCTCGCCGCCATGGGGGAAAACACCGCAGGTGCCTGGCATGCCCTGCTGCCGGCGGAGCTTTTCCGCACCAATGCCGCGGCCACCGCCCACATCGTCAGCGATGCGGATTCCGACGGCGTGCTGCGCCGGGCGCGCGCCTTCCGCGACGATCCGGTGCAGGGCCGCATCTGGCAGCTCGCGATCGTCATGGCGGCGCGCGATCTGGGGCTGGACCTGGCGCATGCCATCGTGGAACCGGATCGCATCATCCTGCGCGGACCCGGCGGCGTCGAGCGGACCATCCCGGCGGACCGGGAGGGTTTTTTCTACATCGACTGGAGTCTGGCGTGGAATGACGAGCGCATCGCCACCGAACGCTATTCCGATTTGTTGCAACAGGCCGCACACCGCGAGGCGGGCGGAACGGTTACCAACGAAACCAACTGGCGGGACAAGATCGTGGTGATTGGCTCCATCGGCTCGGGCAACAATATATCCGACATTGGCACCACGCCGCTTGCGAAGGACACCTATCTCTTGAGCAAACAATGGAACGTGGCCAACTCGCTTTTAACCGGGCGCTTCGTGCGCCGCGCTCCTTTGGCTGTGGCCCTGGGGTTGATTGTGCTTTTCGGCGGCGCCGCCGTACTCGTCACCCGGCAAACACGGGTGCTGCGCGCCTCCGGCTGGATCGTGGCTCTGGCGGCGGCGCACCTGGCCGTGGCCGCCCTGGCCTACACCCAGCAACGATACTGGCTTCCGGTGGCCTTGCCCATCGGGGCATTGGTGTTGACGCATGTCTGCCTGGTGACCCATCGCCTTATTTTCGAGCAGACCGAACAACGCCGCGTCCGGGCGGTGTTTACGAAGCTGGTCGCCCCGGAAGTGGTGAATGAACTGCTCCGCTCGCCCCAACTCTCGCTGCGCGGCGAGCACCGCCGGGTCACGATCTGCTTTGCGGACATTCGCGGCTTCACCCAATTAACCAACACCCGCCACCTGGAGGCGCTGGAACAGGTGCGCCAGCGTCAGCTTACCGGTCCCGCCGCGACGGCCTGCATGAACCAGCAGGCCGGCGAAGTGCTCGAGACCGTGAACCTCTACCTGAGTATCGTCGCCAACAAAGTAAAGCTACACGGCGGCACGCTGGACAAATATATTGGCGATTCCGTCATGTCTTTTTGGGGTGCACCGGTCCCGAACGAGTGCCACGCGGTCTGCACCGTCAGAGCCGCCATTGACGCACATCGGGCGATCCAGGTATTGAACCTGGAACGGGCGGCGGAGAATCAACGGCGAGAACAGGAAAGCCTCGCCGCCGGCCAGCCGAAGCTGCCCCTGCTCTCCCTCCTCTCGCTGGGCACTGGCATCAACACCGGCATGGCGACGGTGGGCTTGATGGGTTCGGAAGCGCATATTCTGAACTACACCGTCTTTGGCCTGGAAGTAAATCTGGCCAGCCGGCTGGAAGGCGTTGCCGAGCGCGACCAGATAATCATCGGCGAAACCACGTATCATGAGTTGGTGCGCGATGATATTGGCCTGGCCGCCACCTGCCGCAAATTGCCGCCCACCCTAGTGCAAGGCATCCAAGAACCGGTGACAGTCTTTGAAGTCCCCTGGGCAACGGCACCGACGAACAGCAACCCGGTTGCGGCCCATTCCCAACCGCTGTTATCCGCCTGAGCCGGCACGGGATCACCCATTTTACAATTTGACATTTGGGCGTCGACGCGCGGAACATCCCGCCAACACATCACACCATGCTCACTCATCCACTAGTCGAAAAGGCGTGGGGCTTTTTGCAGTCCGCCCTGCTCAACGCTGGTTCCACGCTGGAGTTATGCGGCGCGGCGGCGCTGTTGTTCATCATGGTCGCGATCACCTTGCGACCCATTCAGGCGAAGTGCAAGGCCCGCAATAACAACAGCGGCGCGGCGGCCATCGCCGCGCTGCTCGGCGGCGCTCTCCTGCTGTTCGGCGTGGCCGCGATGGAGGTCTATGTCGCACCCTCGCTGGCCGGCGTAACCAAATTACTGGTGCTCCTCGCCACCGCCCTGGGGGTATTCCTCCTGCTGGTGGTTCCACTGACGATGGTCCTGTTCCGTGGCAGTTATCGCGGCAGCGTTTTCGCCTGGATCGGCGCACTCGTGGTGGCCGGGATCGTCCTGGTCGCCGCCAATCTCGGATTTCAAAACCTCAAATCCAATGCCCCCAAAGTCGCACAATTCAAAGGCGAAGTCCGCCATCGCCCCACCCCGTTCAGCGCCTGGGAAACCGTGTCCAAAACCAATATTTCCCTCGTCATCGGCTCAGAAATTACCACCAAAGACGACTCCGAATTACTGCTGAATCTCGGCGCCGCCGGCCAAGTCAGCTTGCGTCCGCAATCCCAGCTGCACCTCCGGCTCGCGAACGGGCAGGTCGCGCTGCAAGTGGATGAGGGTCGCATCATCGCGAGCATCAAGCCGGGCGCGATGAAATCTAAATTCAGCGTGAAAACCCCGGCCGCCACCACCGGCATTCTCGGCACCAAATTCATCGTCGAATCCAATGCGCAAAAGACGACGACTTCCACCGTTGGCGATGGTTCGGTGGCATTAAATAGCAACGGGGCCGGAACCGCCGGCGTCACGGTCAAAGCGGGTGAAGCCAGCAGCGTAAAGCTCAACGGCAAGCCTGATCCGGCGCACCCCGCCGACCCGAATGATCTCGCGGAAATCGAAGCGCTCTTCCCCAAACCGGTCGGGTTTATCCGGTAACCACTGTTCATTTCGCCGGAAATGAAATCCACGCAAAGGCGTGTCGGGTGATAGACTACGAACCATGAAGGCAACATTGCCAATGCGTTCATCCTTGGGCGACTGCGCCAGTTGATCGGAACGGGCGGCTATTCCACTCCAACAATTTGCACGCCGGAGGAACTGTTGCTGGAATCTTATGAGCAAGACAATTGAGACGACCAACCTGGAGACGGAAAAGGATTTGGTGCTTCGAGAAGTGTGGCGAGCCAAGGATGCGCTCTCCGCCGCGCGCGGTCATAGCGTGGACAAATTATTCGCGGACTTGCGCAAACGCGAAAAACATTCTGGCCATCGGGTGGTGAACCTTCAAACCAAACGCCGCAAGGCGTGATGCAGGTCACGCGGGAGTCTCGCCTGTCACGTTGGGCCAGTTGCAAAAAACTTCTTCGCCACGCGCAACGGACGTTCAGCCCCGACGTTTCCGCATTTGAGTCACCCAATTCTCTAACTGTTCGATGTCGGCTTGGAGTTCTGCTGGCGCGGGCACAGGCTGGTTGATTGCGGGAGCTTGGTCGTGGCCGCGAAGGTGCGTTGAACACTTTTCCATCGCCGCCACAATTGTCTGAATGTCGGCGGCAGTAATGTCAGCCACTTTGACCAGTCGCTGTGTTTCAATGCCTCGACGAAACCGCAGGACAGCGCCGTTCAGTAAGACTTCCTCGACAGTGCGCTCCCAAGTTTCACGCAGGCGACCGTAGAGTTCTTTCGCCAAAGCTTCGTAAACAACTGGCCCTTCCGTGCGGTGAAGTTTTTCCGCCTGTTGCCACTGCGCCTTGAGCGCGCCAATCCGGCTTTTCACGGGCATCGCAAGCCACGGCGGGCCTTCGTTGCATACGCCGCTGCCTTCAGAACTGCATGTTAGGTGAGCTTGAGCCACCGTCACGCACGTTTTTTCCGCTTGTTCGAGTAGCAGGAGCAGAAACACGAGGTCGTGAGTGAAGACGATAACCTGTCTGTCTTTTGCTTCAACAATCAGGCGGAGCGCTACTGACTCACGCCAAGCATGGTCGAGCGAGGAAACCGGGTCATCGAATACGAGAGCGGACTTGTGCGTGGCCGTCGCCAGTTCAGCCAGGAAACCCGCCAATGCGATGCAACGTTGTTCTCCCTCGCTCGCGATGTCTTGAACGCTGACGATCATTTTTGTTCCCCGCAATTCGACGCGGTGATACATGACGCCGCGCTCGCTTCCCGCCGGCACAAGCTCGACCCGCAGGTGAGCCAGTCCAAGGCCGTTCAATTCAGTCTTGAACCTGTCGCAAATCGCTTTCGTAACCCGCGACTTTGTGAGTTCAGTGCTTTTCCTACTTGTGGCAGTCGTGTCCACGTCTCGCAGACATGCAGCCAAGGCATTCATGCGTTTTTGCCGTGCAATTTCAGCCAGAACATCCGCTTTCCGCTGCCCGAGTTTTTGCCGTGCGAGCAGTTGGTCGCGTTCTGCTTTGAGTTCGGCAAGTTTCTCTGGGGCTTTCGCGCGCTCAAACTCCGCCGACTTTGTGTTCAACTCCATCACGATTGCCTCAATGTCCGCCGTTGGGCACTCGTTCAACGAACGAATGACAGACCAGTCGTTTGTTGTGAGCGCAGTTGAAACATCGGATCTTCGCTTGTCGGCGCTTTCGAGAAACGAACCAATCTTGGTGGCGCAGATTTGGTGCGTCAGTTCCAACTGGTCCAATAAATCATCCGGCGCGGTCAAATCCTCGGTTTGCTCTTCGAAATTTTCGCGCAGTTTTGCATAGCGCGCCTTGGCAGCTTGGGCCGCTTTCTGAGTTTCCGCTTTCACAAACGACTCGAAGCGCAAAAGCCTTGGCGCTGCGTCAGGCTCATGCGTCAAGAGTTGTTGGCACAGAACGCAACGTGCTCCTTCCGACACAACCGGGAAGGGTGTGCCGGGATATGCCTCTGTTTCAGAGTATCGACGTGCTGCTTCCCAAAGCACTTTCCAAGTTTCGCTGGCGACGCCATTGAGCGGTGACGGTTCGTCTTTGAAGGCTGACTCGGAGGCGAGTTTCGCGGCTTCCGCCGTCGAGTTTGCGAGCGAGAGCGCTGCTTTGAGCACTTGGATTCCATCTTCCGAAAGAGCGGCTTGGATTTCCTTGAGCCGAGTCCGCATCGCCTCAAGACGAGTCGCACGACCTTTCAGTTCTCTCGCGCGAACTGCCGGGTCTTCAGCTTCAATTTGCGCAACTTGCCGTTTCAGGTTATCCAGCTGCTCAGACTCTTGAGACGACAGATTAGCCAGCTTCTCCACAGCAGCGGGCGTTGTTTGCGCGCTCAGAGATTCAATGAGTTTGCCAACGTCCGTCGGCCCTCTCAAATCGGTGAAGTCTTTGAAGGCGGCCACAAGTGACGCGCGTTCCTGGTCAAAGCCTCTTTTTAAGTGCGTGCAAGCGGATGCGAGCTTGTCCAGCAGGTCCAACCCGAATGGGCGAAAAGCAACGTCGTTGGCCTCCTCGACGTAATGCAGAGCGCAGGCGGAATCGAAGACGCTTACCAAGGCCAGCGACGAACGAACGGTTTCCCCATCTTGCCACTCGTGAGAATCATCCTGGCTGCCAACTTTGAATTTGATGGTTGCGCTGGCGACATCGTTTGCCGTTGCGCTGAACACGTCCGGGAGAATTCGTTTTGGGCGGGAGCGCGCCCGGCAAGCACATTTGAGGATTCGCGCATAGCCAGACTTGCCCGACGCATTGTCGCCATACACGACCGTCAGGCCAGCCGAGCCAAAGACCAGTGGCTGTTTGCCAGCGATGGCGTTGACATGCTGAACAGCCTCAATTGTCGTGAGGACGACAGCTTGATTACTCTGAACGTCCGGCGGCAGATGCGCCTCAGACAACGGGTGATTGGCGGGAGCTTGGGTTTCGCCCGGCAACAAGCCGTGCGCCGATTGGCAAATGAGCGTCAGTTCGCTCAAGTCTTTCGTTGAAAGTGTTCTGTTCTGAAGCAGCCGTCGCAGCGCATCGCGCTGCCACGGCGGACAGGACTTCGACCAACTCAAGATTTCTCGGAGAACGGACATTGTTAGTTTAGCGGCAGTTCACCTCGCCGGTTTCAGCGCCACCTTCAACGCCGCTGCCATGGCCGCTTCCGAACCCGGCGCCACCCAGCACCAGTCGCGCAGATTGGAATCGTCCTCCGCGAAGGCCTGTTCGGTCGGAATGTAGCCAGTGGCCGATTCGCCGTAGCCCATCACCATCACAAAGGAATCCGGACGCAACTGCTGGGCGAGGAGTTGATATTCCACGTACGATTCACCCGGCAGTAACAGCAACTGCGCGAAACCAAAATCGAGCACGGGCAAATCAATTTTCCCGCCGGCGTCGGCGCGCTTGCGCCAGCTCAACCCCAACGCAGCCAGACATTGTCCGAACGGTCGCGGATCAGTGGTCAGTCGCTTGGTCAAATCCGCCACGGTCAAGCCGGGCGCGTTGCGCGGTTCCAACCGCAAGGGCACGACGCGAAAATCAAAGGTCTTGATCGGCCGGCG
>JAYTXL010000124.1:0-3477 GCA_043742955.1 Verrucomicrobiota bacterium
GTGGCGGCGAGGCTTTGCGGCTCGTGCAGAGCGGCGGCGACGCCAGCCCGATCGTCGCTGGAGGCGACCAGCACGCGCCGATGGCGGAAGAGCCGGCGCCCGACGTGCAGCGTGAACGCCACGTCTGCGAGGTCCAGTTCGGGATGCGCGTCGAGGTGCGCCGCGAGCCGGGACGTCGCGTTATCCAGCGCCGCCGCGCTGCGTGCGGAGAGCACGATCAGTTGATGCGGGCGGCGTTCTGTGGGTGCGGTTTGATCGGGCGATTCCTCGACCACCACGTGCGCATTCGTTCCACCGACTCCGAACGAACTCACCCCGGCACGCAGCGGACTGCCATTGCGTTCCCAGTGATGCAGGCTCGTCGTCACGTAAAATGGACTCGCCGCCAAGTCGATCGCAGGATTCGGCGATTTATAGTGAACGGTCGGAGGGATCGCCTCGTGTTCGAGGCAGAGCACCGTTTTGATCAGCCCGGCCACGCCGGCGGCGCAGGAGAGGTGGCCGAAGTTCGATTTCACGGAGCCGATGCCACAAAACCCGCGCCGATCCGTGGTGGATCGGAATGCTTCGGTGAGCGCGGACAGCTCGATTGGATCTCCCAGAATCGTGCCGGTCCCGTGCGCTTCGATGTAGCCGATCGACTCGGACGAAACGCCCGCCATCGCGTGCGCAGCACGGATCGCCGCGGCCTGGCCCCGAAAACTCGGCGCGGTATAGCCGACCTTGTCGTTGCCGTCGTTGTTCACTCCCGCGCCGAGGATGACGGCGCGCACGTTATCGCCGTCGGCAAGAGCATCCTTGAGGCGCTTGAGCACCACGAGGCCCACACCGCTTCCGACGATCGTGCCCTGGGCGTCCGCGTCAAAGGGCCGGCAATGCCCGTCGGGCGAGAGGATCGAGCCCGCGGTGTAAAAATATCCGCCGCGTTGCGGAACCCGCACCGTCACGCCCCCGGCAAGCGCCATGTCGCAGCGGCCAGCCTGCAGATTCTCGCAGGCGACCGAAACCGCCACAAGCGAAGTCGAGCAAGTCGTCTGCACGGTGATGCTGGGCCCCCTCAAGTTGAGCCTGTAGGATACCTGGGTGCAAAGATGATCCTTGTCGTTGGTGACGATCAACTGCATCCCGTCGATATATTTTAGCGAATCAAGGTTGAGATAGAGTTGATACAAGTAAGTGCTCAGTTCCGATCCGCCAAAAACTCCGATGGCCCCCGGATATTTCGCAGGATCGTAGCCGGCGTCCTCGAGTGCTTCCCACGCAGTCTCCAGGAAAAGACGGTGCTGCGGATCTGTGAGCGACGCGTCGCGCGCCGAGAAACCGAAGAATTCCGCATCGAATTCATCGACCGCGTCGAGGATTGGCGAAGCATTCACGTAACCCGGCAGCCGCGAAACATTGTCCGGCACACCGGATGCACGCATCTCCTCCGGGCTGAGGATCGCGATCGATTCGATGCCCTGTGCCACGTTTTGCCAGTAAGTGTCTAGATCGTTGGCACCGGGAAAGCGGCCACGCATCCCAATGATTGCAATCGGCTCGAACCGCTGGACCGGCACCGCGCCCCTGCCATTGCCTCCTTTCATTGTGGACTTATTTTGATGGAGTGTTCGCTCACTGGCGCAGCCTGGCTGGCGATGATTCGGAGCGGCACCTCGATGCGCGACTTGCCGAGCCCGGTAATTAGCACGGCCCCCGTATAGAGCGCATCCGTTTCATAGGCCGCCTCGTCGAGTTGCAGCGATAGTTGCAGACTTGCTTCTTCGCCCGGCCCTACATCGAAGACTTCCCGCGTGCTGATTATCTTCGGAGCAAACGCCGGCCCGATCCCATCAGCGCGGCGGACGTCCGTCGCTGTGCAGCGAATGGAAGCCCGTTCTTGTTTCGTGTTGGCAATTTTCAAAGTGGTCGCGGCAACCCCGCCAATTGGCCCGCTTAGATTCACGACCGAACTAGTCTGGCCATCGTGCTGGTCGCCAGTGGCCCGCGCAGCCAGGGCCACGACAATCCCTTGCCCATTCTTATTGATCAGCAGTGTCCCGGAATAGTTCCACCCCGGCACGAATACTTCCGGCTCCAAGACGAGGCGAAGGCTGACATCACGCGTTTCCCCCGGACGCAGCCGGAAGTCCGTCGGAGTGACTTCCAGCGGAGCGCGAAAGGGCGAGCCTTTGCGATCAGCATCCCTAAACTCGGAAATCCGGCAGCAAACATCCGCGGACTCGGCGCGGGTATTCTCCACGATCAACGAGGCCGAAACCGTAGCGCCAGGCGATCCCACAAAGTCCAGATAGAGCGACTCCATCGGGTCGTCCGGCTGGCCACTGCCATTGTTCAGTTGGTCGAAGAGACTCTCGGTGAATTGCTGGTTCAATCGGAGAAGCCCCTCGAAAAAGCGCGTATTCAATTCCGCCGAATCACGCGACAGGAGCGCCCCGGAATCCGTGGCGAACCTGGCCGAGTATTCCTGAATTGTCGCGGGTGTGATTTCACCATTCGCCACCTTCTCCAAGAGCTGTTGATAGCGTGATTGCGCACGTTTGGTCTGCTCCAGCGCATACCCGGCCAGTGCCTGGTTCCATTGCGCCCAGTCTTTCACATCCGCCGACGCCGGTGGCGGCGATGATGGCGCTGGCGCCACCCCATCCCCTAAAAGACCGCGCATAAAATCCTCCGCATAGCGCGCCTGTACTTCCGACAAACCCCGGAACAACTCGAAACTAAGCCCGCCTAACTGGCGGGAAAACTCCGGCCCTAGATCCTGCAGAAACGGCGCGAGCCGTACCTGCAAAGCCTGCGGCTCCAACTCGCCCCGATAGACTCTGGCCAGGAGTTCCTGCGCGCGTGTGAAGGCACGTACATAACTCTCCCTCCCCTTCTCCATGAATTCCTGAAATGGCGGTGTTCCCCCGGCAGCCATGCGAGTCTCGCATTCAGCAGCAGCAGCCGCATTGGCAGCCGGTGCGGAAGGCTTGGCAGTCGTTTGGGAGAACGGCAACCGCCACGATGACAGGACGCACCAGACAGCCTTCGGCCCTCACGGTGGCGTACGCGACCTTGCACTCGTCCACGGTGGCAATGCGCTCCTTATCCTGATTGTCCCCAAATTTTCCGCAATCGATATGGACTTTCAGGAGGACCGTTTTCTCCCCGCAAGGAAGAAGCCGAAACTGCGTCTCGGACAGCGCCGTCTCCCATCCAAGTTCCCGGCCACTGGCTGTAGCGAACCCGCCCAATTCCAGCTTCACATCGCGTCCGCGCCGCGAGTCATTCGCAAAGGTGATGGGGATCAAGCGAACCTCCCCGCACCGTCCGTATTCCACGGTATCAGCATCGCGGATGCAGCAGGAACAATGGCAATCTTCTTCGGGGCAGTCGCAATCGCAGCCACATCCCGGTTCTTTTCGATAATCGCGGCACCGCTGGCGCCCGGGTTGGGTCGCGGCCCCGCGCGGCATCATTGCGGCAAGAGCGTTG
>JAYTXL010000125.1:0-3020 GCA_043742955.1 Verrucomicrobiota bacterium
GGCCTTCCACGGGGTGGTGCGACCCGCAGCAGTTCCGGTGGGAGGTGCACAATTGCGGATCAACCAATGAAAAATCCCCCGCTAATCCCGGAAGAGCCACAATTCTAGCATGAAACACGAAGACATAACCAAGGACATCATCGGGGCTGCGATGGCGGTGCTGAACGAACTCAAGCCGGGTCTCGACGAAAAACTTTACGAGAATGCGCTCGTCATCGAGTTGGGCGCGAGCGGGCACAAGGTCGAGCAGCAGCGCGAGTATCCAGTTCACTACAAAGGCCATTTTATCGGCAAGCTCGTGCCGGACCTGATCGTGGACGGCACAGTCATCGCCGACCCGAAGGTGGTCAGCGCATTCAACGACACGCACATCGCCCAGATGCTCGGCTACCTGAACATCACCGGCTTGGAGGTGGCGCTGCTCCTGAACTTTAAGGAAGCCACACTGACTTGGAAACGGGTGGTGAGGGGAAACAAGGAAAGTAACCACGGATTACGCGGATGACACGGATAAACCCATTTCCATCCGTGCTATCCGTGAAATCCGTGGTCAAAATCAGGAGAGTGGAGAATTGACAAAACCCAAATGACAAAGATTCGCAAACCGATTATATTACGCCCATGAGTTTTACCGAAGTTCTCAATGAACTGCCAACGCTCACCTTCGAGCAGCGACAACTGGTCATTCGCCGCGCCGTCGAGATTGACGACCCACCACTCTCTGCCGCGGACGAGGCCCTGATTGAAAAGCGCATTGCTGCCCATGAGAAAGACCCTGCCAGTTCGATTCCGTGGGCGGAGTTCGACGCCCGTCTCAAGCGGAGATTGGGCGAGTGAAATATCGCCTCGTGGTCCGTCCCGAAGTGGATGCCGACCTCCTTCAGGCTGAGTCGTGGTATGAACAGCAACAACCCGGGCTTGGCCGCGAGTTTCTGGTGGCCGTCCATGCCAAGCTGGCGAGTCTGCCGCGCAATCCGTTGCATTACCGTGTGGGCGTTCAGCGATGGCAGGTGCGTTGGGCTTATCCGGACCGGTTTCCGTTTCGAATTATCTTCCGTGTGATTCAAGACACAATTGTCGTTTATGCCGTTCTGCACGCGGCGCGGCACGACCGGCATTGGAAGAAGCGCGTATGAGTGACGGGCGATTCATCCTCGTAGCAGCCGAGGTAACGAGGCTCAAATCTTCCGGCCTTCAGTCAGAGCCTCCTCACGTCGGCTGCTACAAAATCAACGGAGGCGCGCAGCCATGAGCGACGAACTGCCGCGTGGGTGGGCAGCCGCCCAGCCCGCCAGGGCGAAAGAAAATAGCCCACGGATTTATCCGTGGGTTACGCGATGCGTTGATGACGAGTCCCGTCAGGGACGAAAGAAAGCCATTCGCGCGCGTATCAAATCGGTTTTCCGGTTACCCGATCTCCCGTCTCCCCGATTCTTTCGCCCCTCCGGGGCTTGGGGGAATTTTGAAACCGTTTACCCAGCGATGAATCGCTGGGCTATTTTCGGGCGTCCCTGCGAGACAACTACCAGCGGAGGCGCGCAGCCATGAGCGACGAACTGCCGCAAGGGTGGGCGACTGCGCAAATCTCGGATGTGACCGAGCGCGTGCCGAACTTGAAGCCAGAGGACACACCGAATAAAGAATTTGGCTACGTGGATATTTCCTCCATCGACAATTCGAGCTTCGTCATCACCGAGGTGAAACGATTCAAGGGCAAGAATGCCATGAGGCGACATTTCCGCATCCTGGCGGTGGTGTTCATCGTCCTGTTGACGGCAGTGGCTTGGCTCGTCCGCCCCTTGCCGCCTGAACCGGTCCAGAACGGGCATCGGTTGTCTGAATGGCTGGATTTCTATGATTCCAGTTGCCGATTTGAAACCAACGATAGTCGTCACCCGCCTTTCACGGATGCCGAAATTGACAGCGCGCTGGACAACATCGGCACGAATGCGCTTCCATTTCTGCGGCGTTGGCTGGTGGCCAAACCGGATCGGCTCAGGCCCTGGTGCAACGCGCAGTTTTCAAAGCTGGGTTTGTATCGCTTCCGGTTCGCGGTAGATCATACGGACTACGCTACCATTGCCGAATACGGGTTCGTATTTTACGGCGCAACGGCCCAACCGTTGTTGCCGTGGCTCACGGAACTTTCACACAGCGCCAACGCGGAGACGCGAATGCTGGCTTACGAGGCGGCGTTCTTTACGGAACCGGAGCGGGATGTTTTTTTGCCCTTGGCAGACCGGGCGTTGTCGGACAAGGCGACTGGATGCCAAGCAGCGGCGGCGCAATGGATGGTAGAACGGTTTCCTGAAGAGGCCGCAAAGCGCAATTTGCGTGCGCGCTAATGGGCGGACGGGCCGGGCGCTCGCCCTGTGGGAGCTTTATCGGCGTGGATTCGACACGCACCACCTTTTTTCCGTGGACGAGTTTTATTGGGAGGAATTCGCTTTGGCGGACGACTACCTCGGTTCACCCGCACCCCCACCGTGGGCGTCCATCCCCATGATCGCGAAGATGCGGTCGCGGGCGGCGAGGTAGCCAGGGGAATCAAGGTCGCGCGGCCGCGGTAGATTCACCACCACTTCTTCCTGAATCGTCGCGGGGCGGCGGCTCATGACGAGCACGCGGTCGGCGAGCTGCACGGCCTCCTCGATGTCGTGGGTGACGAAGAGAATGGTCTTGTGCTCGGCCTGCCAGATGCGGACCAGGTCGCTGCGCATTTTCAGACGCGTGAGAAAATCAAGTGCCCCGAAGGGTTCGTCCATGAACAGGACACGCGCCTCGGCGGCGAGCGCGCGCGCAATCTCCACCCGTTGCTTCATGCCGCCGGAAAGTTCGCGCGGATACGATTTCTCAAACCCGGTCAAGCCAACCATCTCGAGGTAATGCGTGACCCGCTGTTCCCGTTCCTTCGCCGGACGCGAGAGCAATCCGAAGCCGACATTCTCCGCGACGGTGAGCCAGGGAAACACCCCGTTCTCCTGAAAGACAAAGATGCGGCCGGGATCCGGTCCGTTGAC
>JAYTXL010000126.1:0-7825 GCA_043742955.1 Verrucomicrobiota bacterium
GTGACGATTTTAGGCGTCGCCAGACCGAGCATTCCATTGACCCGCACAATATGGTCGAACTTGTTCGGGTTCGCCAGATGCTTGCAGTTCCACGTCACAAGATAATCGCATCGGTGGAAAGTAGCGAGCGCGAGGTGCGTGGCGTCGCCAAACACTTCGGCGGGCATCAATTTGTGCAGGGCGTAAAACTCGATGACTTCCTGAACGGCCTCCGAATCTTCCAGCACCGGCAACCTCTTGGCGAAGGCCAGCGACTCTTTGCGCTTCGCCCCGGGTGTGAGTTCAAGCTCCGCGATCACGGAATAGCCCGTCAGCAAAATCGCTCCCGGTTTGGGCGCGTCCCACCATTGCCGCGTCCAGTGCCGACGTGAACGAACCTCCATCGAACTTCTCGTGTCGAAGTAAAAACTTGGGATTGTCGTTTCGATGTAGAATTTCATGCCATGCAGGCTGACTTCACTTCGCCAACGCCTTGATCAGCTTCTTCGCCCGCGCCATGTCGGTGACGGGGTAACAGGTGAAGGCGATTTCGGTGACGGTGAGCATGCTGGAAAAAATTGAATCTGGCTAAAATTCTGAAAGAAGCACCGGCTCCACGATGCGGTCGTACTCGCCGATTTGTTTTCCATACAGCGGGCGCAAATCTGTCACCGCGCCGTAGCGCGTGAAGACCTCATAGAAGCGGTCGTAGTTTTTACCCCAATAGATCATCGCGCATGACATCGGCGCGCCTTTGCCTTCGTCGCGACCATCAACAAGAAATTTCAAGCGCGTGTCGTAAAGGAAACAAACGCCTGTCGCGCGACCAAACACGTAGTTTTTCCAGTGACCCGTGTTCGTGGCGACGGGGACGAGCGCCAGAACCTCGGAGTCGTGCGAGCGATTCGCGTTAGCGCAGCGGTAGAGCCAGTGCTTGATGGACGTGCCGCGTTCCTGGTCGATGCCGTAGGGCGGATTGACAAAAATTTTCGGGAAATTCCACGATTCCTTGAGGCCGTCCTGAATCGGCAGGTGATACTCAACTTCGGCGCTCACGATGGAGTGCTCGTTCGAACATGGGTCGAGGTCAATCCGGCCACCAAAAACTTTTTTGACGGCGGCCACGTATTTTTGCGGCGTGCCCCATTCCTGACTCTGCGAGATGATGGTTCTTCCGGCGCTCATAAACCGTAAATCTTTTTCCAGTCTTTCTCGTGCAACGTCAAAAGCTCATTTTGCAACAGGCCGAGATTGCTGCTGACCGGCGAGATGACGTTGAACCACGATTCGATGCGCGACTCATTCGCCAGGAAATAATTCTTCAGCACAACGTCGGCCTCAACATCCATCGTCTTTTTCGTGAAGCGATTGCCTTTCCCGGTCGGGTAGCTGGCGAGGAAGGCGTCGCGTGCGGGTTTCAGTTGTGCGACGGGCTCGAGCAAAAGTTCGTTGATGAACTGGGCGAGTCCCTTGTCCGAAAGGAAAAGCAGCCAGTCGTAAGATTGCGCCAGCACCTTCAATTCTTTGTTGTGATCCTCGGCGGTGAACCAGTTGCCGTGGTTGCTGACGACGCCCACAGTAAGAATGAAACTGGTCAGCAGGTCGGCGTCGTTTGAGTCAATCACCTCACGCAGCAGTTTGTGATACGGACCATGATAAAGCTGGCCGTTGGAACGGTGAATGACGCCGCCCAAGCTGCCGTCGCGTAGACGGATTTTTTGCAGAGATGAAACGGAACGTGCCACATACGCGCCTTGCTTTGCTTTCTCGATGGTCTGCGGACCTTTTTTCATGCCCTCTTCCACTCCGACACGCTTGCACTCAAAGATCGCGAACGGATGCCGGTGCAAATGCGCGACGGTCAGCGCGAGCTTTGTTTTCGTGTGCTCATCAATGCTGGCGATGAACGGCCCGGCTTCGGATTCACACAGGGTGCAGGCGTTCCGCAAAATATTGTCGCGCGAAAGAATGCTTGCCGTCTTCGCGGTGAATTCTCGCGGTTCAGGACCAGCCTTGAAAAGTTCGCGGCACAATTTGGAGGCGGTGAGTGGAAGTTCGTATCCATTCAACGTCAGCGCGGTTTCTGAAATGATAGGATGCAGTGAATACTCGACGTTGTGCGAAATGTCCGAGTTCGCGTATTCCGGCAGGGGCCGCTCAATGGCGACATTGTTCCGCAGCCCCCAAGATTTGAGCGTGTAGAACGTGATGATTTCAACGAGCGTTCCGAGGGCACGCCCAGCCGCTTTCTTCTTGTCGGCAGCGTATTTGAAAACGGTGTCGGCAAGCGTCCGTTGCAAAGCGTCCACGGATGGAAAACTCATATTCTATTTTGCCACCGTCTTCACCACCTTCTGCGCCGCGTCGGCCATCGAGTCGCCGGTGATGAGCGTGAGGCCGGATTCAGCCAGTGTCTTCTTGCCGGCGACGACGTTGTTGCCTTCGAGACGGACGACGAGCGGGAGTTTCAAGCCCGTCTCCTTCACCGCCGCCACGATGCCGGTGGCGATGACGTTGCAATCCATGATGCCACCGAAAATGTTCACAAAAATAGCCTTCACAGACGGGTCGCTGAGAATGATTTTGAAGGCGGCGGTTACTTGATCTTTGCTCGCGCCGCCCCCGACATCCAGGAAATTCGCCGGGGTGGCGCCGAAGTGCTGAATGATGTCCATCGTGGCCATCGCCAATCCGGCACCGTTTACGAGGCAGGCAATTGAGCCATCGAGCTTGATGTAATTCAGATTGAATTTGCTCGCTTCGATCTCCAAAGGCGATTCTTCAGCCAGATCACGCATCTCCTGAATGTCCTTATGACGATACAGCGCATTATCATCGAGACCAATTTTGGCATCGACAGCAACCAGCTTGGGCTTGCCGTCCGCGCCGACACAGACGCACAGCGGATTGATTTCCACCATGGACGCATCGCATTCCCACCATGTCTTATAAACACCGGCGAGGAGCTTGGCGCACTGTCCGGCCAGATCTCCCTGAAGGCCAAGCGCGGCGGCAATCTTGCGGCCCTGCCAGGGCTGGAACCCCATCGCCGGGTCGATATGTTCCTTAATGATTTTCTCCGGGGATTTCTCGGCCACTTCCTCAATGTCCACCCCGCCCTCGGTGCTCGCCATGATGAGGGGAAGTGAGTTGGCGCGGTCGAGCAATACGGCCAGGTAAAACTCTTTTTGAATGTCTTCGGCGGCCGCCACGAGGATGGTGCTGACGACCCGTCCCTCGGGACCGGTCTGCTTCGTGACGAGCGTATTGCCGAGCATCGCCTGGGCATGGGCGGTGACCTCCTCGGCAGATTTGGCGAGCTTCACGCCCCCCTTGAAACCGTCCTTGAACACGCCTTTGCCGCGCCCGCCTGCGTGAATCTGTGATTTGACGACCGCGAGCTGGTTGCCTGCGCCAAAGATTTTATCGGCGGCGGCTTTGGCTTCGGCCACCGTTTTGCAGGCATCGCCGGGGGGCACAGCCACGCCGTATTGTTTCAATAATTGTTTGGCTTGGTATTCGTGAATGTTCATTTGGTTGGTTCACCGCTGATCGATCGGCACGACTTTCAAACCCACCGGCCCGGTATAAACCGACTGCGGGCGGATGAGCCGGTTGTCGGCGAGTTGCTCGAGCACATGCGCCGTCCAGCCACTCGTGCGCGCAATGGCAAAGATCGGGGTAAACAAATCGGTCGGAATGCCGAGCGAATAGTAAACGGTGGCGGAATAGAAATCCACGTTCGCGTTCAACCCTTTTTGCTTGAACATGATTTCAGCAATGCGTTCGCTCATTTGAATCCATTTGGCATCCCCCAGCTCCGAGCTCAATATTTGAGCCATGCGCTTAAGATGGGGGGCGCGCGGGTCGAGCGTCTTGTAAACACGATGGCCGATCCCCATGATTTTCTTCTTTTGCGCCAGGGCATCCGCCACCCAGTCGTCCACCTTGTCCAGCGAACCGATTTCCTGCAGCATCTTGATGACGCCCTCGTTCGCGCCGCCGTGCAGCGGACCTTTGAGGGTGCCGATGGCGGTGGTGATCGCTGAGTACATATCGCTCAAGGTGGCAATCGTGACGCGCGCGCTGAACGTCGAGGCGTTCATGCCATGGTCCGCATGCAGCACGTAGCACATGTCGATGGTGTTCTCCTTCTCGACCGACGGTTTGACGGCATCAATCATGTAGAGAAAGTTGGCCGCTTCGCCGAGCACGGGATCGGGATGGACCAGCGGCAGGCCTTGGCGATGTCGGTGAAAATAGGCGGTCACCACGGGAATCTGGGAAATCAGCCGTAACGCCTTGCGCCGTTGGGCATGCTGCGAATCATCATCGCAGGTGGTGTCGAAGCATCCGAGGGCAGAAACCCCGGTCCGGATGGCGTGCATGGGCGGCGTTTCCTTCGGCAAGGTGGTGATGATATCGATGACGCCTTGCGGCAGCTCGCGAAACCCGGCCAGCGTTGCTTTGAGCTCGGCGAGTTCCTTCGCATTGGGCAGGTGGTTGTGGTGAAGCAAATGGACGACCTCCTCGTAGGTCACCCGACCCGCGAGCTCATTGATGTCGTAGCCGCAGTAAATCAATTGGCCGATGTCCCCTTTGACATCACTGAGACGGGAGTGGGCGGCAATGACGCCTTCGAGGCCTTTGGTGGCGGCGGGAGTGGCGGGAGTGGTCATGTTGGTCGCTGGGTTGATCGTAAATGTAATACTCTAAAAAACTTGCTAATTAATCTAAGTAACGCACTGGGAGGCGTCAACGGTTTTCAATTTTCCCCAGGCAAATATTGCACGAGCGGGGCTGATGGATGGCCATTTGCCTTGAAATGCCCGGGGGCGAAGGTCAGATTGCGCGCGTTGATGCGAGTGTTATTATCATTGCTGCTCTGGCTGGCTCCACCGTTTCTGGTGTCCGCTCAGAGTTCTTTGCGCAAATTGGACCGCAGCACGCTTTTCGGTCACGAATATGTTAGATTGTCGGACTGGGCGGCGGCGAATAAATTTGAACTCCGCTGGCTCCGGCCGGATGAGGAGTTGCAGTTAAAATCAACCGCCGGCAGGCTGACTTTCACCGTGGATTCCCGCAAAGCCCAAATAAACGGCGTGAGCGTCTGGCTTTCCGTGAACATCGCGCGGCATAACGGGGGCGTTTTCATTTCACCGCTCGATTTGGTGACCGTCATCCACCCGGTGTTGTTTCCGCCAAAATACCCGCCGGACGAAAAAATAAGAACCATCTGCCTCGATCCCGGCCACGGCGGCAAAGACCCAGGCAACCAGGCCGGCCCGAGCCAGGAAAAACGGATCACCCTGCTCTTCGCGAAGGAGCTGCAAAAAGAACTCAAGGGAGCCGGTTTTAAAGTGATTCTAACCCGGACGCAGGATGCGTTTGTCGAATTGGGTGAAAGACCCTTTAGCGCTAATCGGCGACAGGCTGATCTTTTTCTCAGCCTCCATTTCAACGCGGCGGAAGGAAGCGGGGCCAAGGGCGTGGAAACTTATTGCCTGACGCCGGCCCATGCCAGTTCCACCAATGCCCGGGGTGAGGGCGCCACCACTGGGTCCTATCCAGCCAATAAGCTGAACGATAAAAACATGGCGCTCGCGTATCAGGTGCAGAAGGCGTTGGTCCGGAATGTGCCGGTGGAGGATCGCGGGGTGCGACGCGCCCGCTTTGCCGTTCTGAAATCTCCGGAAATGCCGGCCATCCTGATCGAAAGCGGTTTCATGACCGATGCCGCAGAGTTCAAACGCCTCCTCAATCCTGCCCATCGCAAGAAACTCGCCCAAGCCATTGTGGCCGGGGTCCAAGCCTACAAACAAATCGTGGAACGCTGACCGCATCTGTGATCGCGTCCACCTTTTCCCGCCTCATCAAAAGTGCAGGTGCTCCCCTGTCTAGTTGCGTTCGTGCTGGTGAGCACGCAGTTAGGGGCGACAGGTAGAAGTTCGCCAGAAGCTGCGACGTCAGGTTGCCAATCGGCAGCCCCCGCCCCGGCCAGGTCTGGTAGCTGGCGAGGATTTGGTCGAACAGGCCCAGCTCCGCCGCGCCCTTGAACTTCCGCCGCAACAGCCCGCGCAGAACTTCCTGATTCACCGAGTCGAAATACTTGTGGATGTCCAGTTTCAGAAACCAGCCATGCGTCCGGGCATAGCCCTGTGCGCGGGCGATGGCAGCCAGACGCCCCTTCCCTTACTTCAGACCCCACGGCCACTCCACAGGCAGTCTCCGCTCGTCCCTCGCTCCGCCTCGCCTGCTCCGTTCAACTCACTGACCTGAGGGCAAGACCGACCGGAAGCCAACACCGCCGTTGTTGAAGCCCGGGTCGACGTAGCTGCGATACGACGCCCGGCTGTAGTCGGCGTAGTTGGCCCAACTGCCGCCGCGAAGCAACCGATTCGAGCCCGAAGTCGGCCCCTGTGGGTCAGTCTGTGAACTGCGGCTGTAGCCTCCATGCCTATCCCAGCACCAATTGAACAAATTCCCCGCCATGTCATAGAGTCCATACCCGTTCGCCGCAAACGAACCCACCGGGCTGGTGTAGGGAAAAACGCCGTCATTGTAAGCGGGATGATAGCCATAAGGTCCAAGGTCATAACTGTAACCTGCCGGGTAGCCATTGTAGTTCGCCTGAGCTTGCGAAATGGTGTTGCCCCACGGGAAGCGCTGGCCGCTCAAACCGCCGCGCGCCGCCTTCTCCCACTCGGCCTCCGTCGGCAGCCGGTAGCCCGCGTTCCACTTCACAAAGCCATTCTGCACGTCCACAATCCCGCTCCGATACACCACGGTCTGGCCAGCATCCGTGTAATAGGCCGTCGCGCGCCCCTCTTTCTCAGAGCGCGCATTGCACCACTTAACGCAATCATACCAAGTGATGGTTTGCACCGGATGGCCCGCCGCTTTCCCCGAACCAGCGTAGGTGAAAGAGTAGCCATGCGTCACGGCCCACCCATACACGTCAACCCACAGCGCCTTGGTCACCGGATACCGGTCCATGTAAAACGCGCTCACGTAAACGGAATGCAACGGCAACTCATCGCTGTAACCATCCACCGAATCACCCATCGTGAACGAACCGGCGGGGATGAGGGCCATTCCCACCACGGGCGCGCTGATCGCCAACTGCGCCACGGTGCTTACTTTCACGCCCTTCGCATTCCGCACTTCCACTGTGTAGTTGCCCGCGTCGTAGCCCTTCACGCGCGGGATACGCAAGGTGGTCGTCCGCGAGCCGGTACGCAGAATGTCATCCGTCAGATACACGCCGTTGCGCAGCCAGCGATACTCCAGCGGAGCCGCGCCCTTGGCCTCCACGTAGAAGGTGGCCGCGTCATTGCTCCGCACCGTGAGGGACTGCGGCTGAAGGGTGATGCTCGGAGCCAGCGTGGAACCATTCGTATGCCACAGCACCGTGCGTGGAATGAGGTTGAAGGTGTGGCTGGGCTGCTCGCCCCACGCGTCGTCCCACCCCTTGAGGTTCAACGCCACCGTGCTGTCCAGCCCGGTGTAGAGACTCGCCTCGAAGCTCGCCTCGGCGGGGTTGACCGAGGCGGTGGCCGTAAGACCAAGGTAAGGCTGCACGTCGACCTTCACCCCCGCCACGCTGACAAGAAAGACTGTCACCTTGGGCTGGAGCCAGACCCGCGCATCAGCGGTGACTTCCGCCGAGAACACCGGGGCCGTGTAACTGTAGCCCGCCGCCGGATTCTCGAAGGGCGTGCTCCACCCCTCGGCATCGCTCCACCGTCGGCCCACGAGCAACTCCTTTGTGCCGGTGATGCTGCTGGTCAGCGAGTCCGTGGCCGTGGCGCTCGCGCTGAAACCCGCGTTGATTTCATACACGACA
>JAYTXL010000127.1:0-10720 GCA_043742955.1 Verrucomicrobiota bacterium
GGCCTTCCACGGGGTAGTGCGACCCGCAGCAGTTCCGGTGGGAGGTGCACAATTGCGGATCAACCAATAAAAAATCCCCCACTAATCCCGGAAGAGCCCAAAATTCATCGAGTCCGTGCTGATAGGGCTACCGATTCCTTTTCTGTTTCTAGCCGAAGTTGAGGATGAAGAAGGGCGACTGGAGATCGTGGACGGCTCGCAGCGCATCCGTACGCTTGCGGAGTTTGCAACCGGGAAATTGGTCCTGAACGACCTAGAAAAATTGCCGCTACTGAATGGATTCACCTTCGACCAACTGCCACTGGCAAGGCAGCGGAAGTTTAACCGCACGACCATCCGAATTATTGCCCTCTCCGGTGAAGCTGACGAAGAGACGCGCAGAGATTTGTTCGAGCGAATCAATACTGGTAGCGATCCACTAAAGGACATGGAGCAGCGCCGTGGAATCATGCGCGGCCCGTTTATTACGTTCGTTGAACGGTGTGCCGAGCATCCTCTGCTGCACGATCTCGCTCCGCTATCACCTGCATACGTAAAGCGACGCGAGCGCGAGGAGTTCGCACTGCGTTTTTTTGCATACGCCGAGCGATACTTGGATTTCGACCGGAGCGTTAAGGAATTCCTCGATCAATACGTCAAGGACAAGAACCCCTCGTTCGATGAGAGCGTAATGTGGTCCGAATATGAGCGGATGCTGAAGTTCGTTAAGGCAAATTTTCCCGACGGATTCAAGCGTCGCAATTATCGGACAGCCAAGAGAGTGCGATTCGAGGCAATCGCGGTCGGGGTTGCGTTGGCGTTACGGGAAAGCCCTGATGTGCAGACCTCGGCGACGAAAGCATGGTGGGACAGCGCAGAATTTCAGGAACTGACTACTTCTGACTCCAGCAACTCCAAACCTCGCGTGAAGAAGCGGATTGAGTATGTCAGAGACCACGTCTTGGGGAGACAAGGATGAACTCGGCTTTCGTTGATTTTCAAACCCGATCCAAGGAGGTCGAAGGCTACTTCCGATTCGTTCTGCGCCTTGCCGGCGAGGAAGTGGCTCTGCGAACTGCCAATGGTGGCGGGGCGGCATTTTCAGCCCACGAGCACGAAGAGCTTCTAAAGACGTTCAAAGCGACGTGCTATCTCCTGCTCTACAACTTGGTTGAATCCACAATGCGAAACGCAGTCGAGGCAATGTTTGATGAATTGAGGACGAAGGGCGCAAGTTTCGACAATTGCCGTGAAGAATTGCGCCGAGAAATCCTGAAGAATTTCAAGAAACGCGAAACTGAGAGGTTACTTCCAAAGCTTCTCACGCTCGCCCGCGACGTGGTGTTTGAGACTTTTGAGCGGAGCGAAATTTGTTCGGGCAATCTGGATGCGCGTGCTATCAGGAGCACCGCGAAGCGGTTTGGTTTTGCGGAGCCGGTGGGTAATAAATTTTGGCTGCTGCAAACCGTCAAGGATGTTCGCAATGACCTTGCTCATGGCGTAAAGTCTTTCGCGGACGTTGGCCGGAACGCATCGCCCTCTGATTTGGAAGCCGCAAGGACGCAAACTGTCCAAATCCTGAGAGAAACACTTCAAAACATCAGCGATTACCTACAAAAGCAGGATTACTTGGTCGCTCCTGTATCGACAGGTTCGTGAGCAGAGACCACCTGGGCGACACAGTTCCCGCCAGAGGCCATCTGGGAAGTGCCTCATCACCCCAGCTGCTACCATCTTATGCCCGAGCCCTTCAAACTCACGCGCATTCCGTCGCTGAAGACGGTCTGGGATTTTCGCGGGCACTGCGCGGCGCTCGGCATTGATGTGCCTTGCGAAGACACCATTGTGGCGGGCACGGATTCGCCGTTCGCGCAACCGATCCCGGATTTCACAGTGAATGGCAAGCACATCGGCAACCGCATCGCGATTCATCCGATGGAAGGCTGGGATGGCACGGCCAGCGGTGGGGTGACCGATGAGGTGCGGCGGCGCTGGCAGCGGTTCGGCGAGAGCGGCGCGAAATTGATTTGCGGCGGCGAGGCGATGGCGGTGAGGCCCGACGGACGTGCCAACCCCAACCAGCTCGTGATCACCGAGCAGAACCAGGCCGGGCTGGCGGAGTTGGTCGGCATCTTGAAACAGGCGCATCGGGAGCACCACGGCACCACCGACGATCTGGTCATCGGCTTTCAACTCACCCACTCCGGCCGTTTCTGCCGCCCGAATGACAAGGCGCGCGCCGAACCGCGCGTCGCCTTCCGGCATCCGATTCTCGACGCTAAGTTCGGCGTGACCAGCGATGCGCAGGTTTTCACCGACGCGGAGATTGAGCGTCTCATCGAGGATTACATCTGCGCGGCAAAAATCGCGTGGGAAGTCGGCGCGGACTTCGTGGATCTCAAGCATTGTCACGGCTATTTGCTGCACGAGTTTCTCGGGGCGCACACGCGGCCGGGCAAATACGGCGGGAGCTTCGAGAACCGCACACGGATCTTGCGTGAAATCGTCGCCGGCATCCGCGCGAGCGGCAACCCGATCGAGTTTGGCGTGCGCCTGAGCACCTTTGACACGGTGCCATACCGGCCCGACCCGGCATTTTCGGTTCCTGGCAAACCCGGCCCCGGCATCCCGGAGGAGCACACGCATTGCCTGCCCTACCGCTACGGCTTCGGCGTGAACCAGAGCGACCCGACACAAATTGACCTCACCGAGACATTTCAATTCGTCGAGCTCTGCGCGCAACTGGGCGTCAAGATCCTCAACACGACTGCCGGTTCGCCCTATTATACCCCGCACCTGCAACGTCCCGCCGCGTACCCGCCCAGCGACGGTTACCAGCCGGCGTATGATCCGATAGTTGATGTTGAACGGCAGGTTCAAGTCGTGCGGAAACTGAAGGAGCACGTGGCCAAAGTCTCGGAGGGCCGAGTTACACGAAGCCCTAATAGCCAGGGCCTCGCGGAGCTCGTCCCTCCGATACTAATTGCCTCCGGCCTCAGCTATCTGCAGGAATATCTGCCGCACGTGGCGCAATTTCTCCTCCGCCACGGCTGGACGGACTTGATCGGTATTGGCCGCGCGGTGTTGAGTTATCCGACGATGCTCGTCGACGCGATGCAAAACGGCGCGCTCACCCCGAAGCAAATTTGTCGCACCTTCAGTGATTGCACGACTGCCCCGCGCAACGGCCTCATCAGCGGCTGCTATCCGTTGGATAAATATTATTCCACCAAGCCGGAGGCGCAGCAGCTGAAGGAAATCAAAAAGAGCATTGGCTCTGATCCTGCCAGCTGATAACACTCGCTCCCGTGAACCGCCGCCAATTCCTCTCGACCACCGTGGTCGCCGGACTCGCGCTGTCCACGCGCGCGGCGGATCCGGAACGAAAGCTGCGCGTGGCAGTCATCGGCCACACGGGTCGCGGTAACTATGGCCACGGGCTGGACACGATGTGGCTGCACCTGGCGGAAACAGAAATCGTGGCCGTGGCGGACGCGGATGCGACCGGACTCGCCGCGGCACAAAAGAAACTCAATGTTGCCAAGGGTTTCGCCGACTACCGGCAGATGCTCGCCGAGACCAAGCCGGACCTCGTGGCCATTGCCCCGCGATACCTTGACCAGCATCGCGACATGGCGCTAGCTGCGGTCGCCGCGGGTGCGCGGGGGATTTACATGGAAAAACCCTTCTGCCGCACGCCGGCGGAAGCAGATGAAATCGTCGCCGCCTGTGAATCAAAACGGGTGAAGCTCGCGGTGGCGCATCGAAATAATTTTCACCCCGTGCTCCCGGTGATTGCGCGACTCCTCAAGGATGGCCTTATTGGGCGTGTGCTGGAAATGCGGGGACGCGGCAAGGAGGATCCGCGCGGCGGCGCGCTCGATCTCTGGGTGCTCGGCTCCCACGTGCTGAATCTGGCGCGCTGGTTTGGCGGCGAACCGGTCGCCTGCTCCGCCACTCTTTTGCAGAATGGCATACCGGTCACGCGCGCCGACGTGCATGATGGCGACGAAGGCGTTGGCCCGCTCGCGGGCAATGAAGTCCATGCCCGGTATGAAATGGAACGTGGGCTGCCGTTGTTCTTTGACTCCACTCAGAACGGTGGCACGAATTGGGCTGGCTTCGGTCTGCAACTCATCGGCACGAAAGGCACGATTGATTTCCATGCGGACAAGGAACCCGTGGCACATCTTCTGTCCGGCAGCCCCTTTGATCCCGCCGGAACGCCGCGCACCTGGCTGCCAATCACCACCGGCGGCGTGGGCAAGCCGGAGCCCATTGCAAACCTTGGCCGGGATATGGCCGAGCATGTCGCTGCCGGACGGGACCTCATCGGTGCCATCCGCGAAAACCGCGCCCCACTGGTCAGCGCCACGGACGCCCGCGCCACCGTGGAAATGATCTGCGCCGTCTTCGAATCGCATCGCCTCGGCGGCCAACGCGTGACGTGGCCGTTGAAGACCCGGGTGAATCCGCTGGGTTTGCTCTGAGCTGTTATTCACCCCAGCGCGGCGCGGCCGCTCTGCAATTCCTCCTGCACCATGGCCGGGGCGCCGACAGGTCTCGCTGGGACGAGGTCGAGGAAGGCGTCGCAGTTGCCCGCTTGTGGAAGAGCTCCAAGCGGGCGTTACGCCGGTTTCACACTTCCGCTGCGCTAACCCGCGTGGGCCGAACGCGCGGCCCGTTCAGGAAACGTCCCAGCAAGGTGTATCGCACCATGACCTGATAAACCCACACAAGGAAGGCGGTCACGACCGCGACGATGAGAATGAATTTTACCACGGCCGGGACCGCCCAGTCCCGCACCAGGTGCTGGGCTCCGATGATCAGCGGCAGATGGGCGAGGTAGAGCCAGTAGGCCGAGTCCGACAGGTAGCGCATGCTCGGGTTCTCGACCGGACAGACACGCCGGAACAGCCCCATGAGGCCGAACGTCATGAGCCAGGCGTAAGTGGCCGAGAAGAAAGCCGGGAGCATTCGGTTTGGCAGCGAGCCGGGCCCAACACCGAGAGATTTGATCCAACCATCTGCGAAGCCCAGGCCAAGCGGGAGGATCATAAGAAGTCCGATTGCCAGCGGAAGCCACCATCGTTCGCCGACCCGGCCGTACCGGTCGTCGAAATTGAAATACAGCACCCCGAAGCCGAAGAAGATCGCGTAGTACGCGAAGACGTGCGGGATCGGCAGGAGCCCCGTCGAGGTATCCGGCCCGAAGATCGGAGCAGCGCCACCGTCTCCCGTGAACCACTGCGGGATCATCGTCAGGGGGACCAGCCAGAGGTAGCGGGCGGGCGAGAGGATCAACCATGCGGGTAGGCGGATCGATGAGAGTCGAGCGCCGATTGCGGAGACAGCCGCATATCCCAGGACGAGCCACCAAAGGAACCAGAGGAACCACAGGTGGTTGAAAACAGGGGTCTGCATCAGCCGGTCCGTCACGCCCGTCTCCACGCCCGTCTTCCGCCCCGCAGTCGCGCCGTGTTCGCGCAGAGTCTCCGCGATCGCAGCCTTGCGGCGTCCCAACCCATCTTTGTTAACATCAAGCTGAAGGAGCGCTGCGTAGTAGATCGTTGTATCCACATCAAGGACCGCGGTATCGAGAGGCGTGCTGCCGCTTTTGTTGGCCACGCTGGACTTCGCGCCGCCTTTGAGGAGCGATTCGACCACTTTCTCATGTCCCAGGAAGGCCGCTCCGTGCAGGGCCGTTCCACCATCCTGGCCGGCGAAGTTCACATCCGCACCCCGTTTGATCAGCAGCTCGACGGCCTCTGCCCGACCGGCGATCGCCGCCCACATCAAGGGGGTCCCGCCGCGCCCGGGGTCCGGGGCATCCACCGCCACCCCGCTCGCCAGGTGCCGCTCGATGGCGCCGAGGTCACCGGCATGCGCAGCGGCCCAAATAGTCGAAGCTCCAATGGCCGGGGGCGCGCCGCTGGCCTTCTTGGCGGCGGACGACATCGCGAAGTTGGAGATCCCGACCGTGAGCGGAATGACGGTCAACATCCCGGCGACCAAGGGGAGGAACACCCGCTGGAACCGGTGTTTGACCAGTGCCCTGCGACCTCGCTTGTGCAGAAGCATCGCGCTGAAAAAGCCGCACATGACGAAGAAGAGCGGCATCCTAAAGCCGTGGATCGCCGAGAAGAGAATCGCGAAACTCGAATCCTGCCGTTGATCCGTCACCATCCAGAGCGAGGGGAAGAACGAGAGGGCGGCGTGCAGAAAAATCCCCAGCAGCATGGCGACAGCCCGCAGGGCATCGAGGTCGGATCGTCGGGCAGTGACGGAGTTTTCTGCGTTCAAGGAAGACGTTCGCCCGAGCTCGTTCGACATTGATCTGGGACTCTTCCATTCCGGGGACGATAGTGTCCGTTCATCGGGCGAGCCATCTAGCTTCATGGGCCTTGTAAATACATCTGATCATTGCCTGATCACAAGTTTCAGATTTGCTACCTTAACGCCGGAACCGGGTAGCCGATGGAGCACTGCGCCGTCCCCGTCGTCGAGCCCCGTGTCAGACAACGGCACCAGATGGCCGGTACGCGTACGTGGCCACGCCCGTTCCGGGCGGGGACATCGCAGCGGGATGTCTCCACCACCGGCATGTTCATGGAGAGGAAATGCGAATCGTCATCGGTCGAATTGTCCCTCTCTCCGACCCATTCCGCGCTCGCCTCTCGCAGGGCGAGGGAGACGGGGCGGTTTGACGTGTGGGGTGAATTTGCGTCCCATCGCGGTTTTGCAACAAATCTCCGGTTCCATTGCGGAGTTCGTGTCCCAAGCCCCAGGCGGATCGGGGACCGGAGCCTACCAACGCTTGCGGTTATGCGGCTTGGGCGGGCGGCCGGTCGGCTTGGCCTTGAATTTTCGGATCGGCTCCACCGTGCGCGTGCGCGGCTTGGGCACGAGCACGATCGGGCAACCCTCGAAGCCGAAAGATTTTCGTAATTCACCCGCGAGAAATTTCATGTACGAGTCGGAAAACATCTCGTCGCGATTCACAAACAGGATGAAGGTTGGCGGCGCCTGCCGGACTTGAGTGGCGTAAAAAAATTTCAAGCGATGTCCGGCGGCACTGATCGGCTGCCGTTTTTCAATGGCGTCATTCAAGGTTCGGTTCAACAGCGCGGTGGGAACTTTCTGCTGCAATTGGGCCGCCACGTACCGCACGGCTTCGAGCAAACGATCCAGATGAAACCCTGATTTCGCCGAGGTGAAAATCACCGGCGCGTAATCGAGGAAAAATAACCGGTCCTGCACCCACTGGCCAAATTCCCCGAGCGTCGTCAGCCGCTTGCCGCGGTCATCGCGACTCCGGCCGGCCGCGCGTTTGGTGATTTCCTCCTCGCGGGCCACCCGGACACTTTCCTCCACCAGATCCCATTTGTTGACCACCACGATGCACGCCCGGCGTTCCTGCACGATGCGGTCGGCGATTTTCTTGTCCTGCTCCAGGATGCCGGATTCGGCATCGATCACGAACACCACGATATCCGCCCGCCCGATTGATTCCTCGGAGCGTTTCACGCTGTAGAATTCCACCGAGTCCTCCACGCGCCGTGATTTCCGGATCCCGGCGGTGTCGATCAAAATGTATTTCTGCCGCACGCCCTCCGTCACGACCTCGAAGGGCACATCCACCGCATCGCGCGTGGTGCCTGGGATCGGGCTGACGATGACGCGCTCGGAGCTCGTCAGGGCATTGATGATGGAAGATTTTCCGACGTTCGGGCGGCCCACGATAGCTAGTTTGAGGACATCGGATTTGGGCTTGCGGGTTTCGGGGGCCTCTTCCCCCGGCATCTCCGGGCTGGAGACCTCGACTTCCGTGGCGGCGGCCGGCAGCAGGGCAAACGCCGTGTCCATCAGGGTTTCAATCCCTTCGCCGTGGATGGCAGTAACCGGGAAAAGTTTCTCAAAACCCAGTTCGGCGAATTCCGTGACGCCGGCCTCGGCCCGATAGGTATCCACCTTGTTCACCGCCACCAGCACCGGCTTGCCGCTGGCGCGCAAACGCTGCGCCACTTCGCGATCCAGCGGCGCGACGCCCTCCTGCACATTGACCACGAGGATGATGACGCTGGCGGCTTCAATGGCGATTTGCACCTGATCAAAGGCCGCCTTCGTGATCACATCGCCCGCTTTTTCGCCGCGCAGCAGCCCGATGCCGCCGGTGTCCACGAGCGAAAAGGGGCGGCCTTTCCACTCGGCTTCGGCACTGACACGGTCGCGGGTCACGCCTGGTTGGTCATGTACGATGGCAATGCGTTTTCCGACGATGCGGTTGAACAGCGCGGACTTGCCGACGTTCGGGCGACCCACAATAGCTATAAGACCTGACATAAAGAGGGAGCATGCCGCAGGTTGGACTCGTACGGAAGGGAAAAGCGGTACGCGGGTTTAGCGCCGCGCGATCACTGCCACGCACGCACAATGTCAGCACGCAATTCCGCCATTGCCAATCCGCCGTGAATCCGGTTCGATTTATCCCACGACTGTCCGGTACACCGCGTGAGCCGATCCACTATTCTCATCGTCAGCGACATTCATTACGCCGGCGCGGCGGAACGGGCGCGCACGGGTTTTCAATGGCGCGGACTATCCCATCCGGCAACCCGCCTGCTCGCGCAGCAGTATTACCATCACCTCTGGCTGCGCGATCCTTTCGCGCACAATCACTTGCTCGACCGCGCCCTTGCCCACCCGCAAGAACCGGCGCTGGTGATTGCCAATGGCGATTTTTCCTGCGACACCGCGCATGTCGGCCTGAGCGATGACGCCGCTTTCCAAAGTGCCGAGGAATGTCTCGGCAAGCTCCGGACAAAATTTGCGGACAAATTGCATTGCACCATCGGCGATCACGAGCTGGGAAAAATCTGGCTCTTCGGCGGCGCCGGTGGCCTGCGACTGGAAAGCTGGCGCCGGACGACCATGGAGCTGGGACTCCAGCCGTTTTGGCAGGTGGCCTGGCACGACTATATTTTGATGGGGGTGTGTTCCACGCTGATCGCGCTGCCGGTGTTTGAGCTGGAAATGTTGCCCGCCGAGCGCGCCGGGTGGGAGCAGTTGCGCGTCATTCACCTGTCCGAAATTCGCGCGGCCTTCACCCAGCTCCGCCCCAACCAGAGGGTGCTGTTGTTCTGCCATGATCCCACCGCGCTGCCTTTCCTCGGGCGCGAGGATGCCGTGCGCGCCAAGCTTCCGCAAATCGAACACACCATCATCGGTCATCTACACACCCAGTTGGTGTTTCGCCAAAGCTGCTGGCTGGCCGGGATGCCGGTGATTCCATTTCTGGGCACTTCGGTTCGCCGGATGAGCGCCGCCCTGCGCGAAGCGCGCGGTTGGCGTGCCTTCCACGTGCGGTTGTGTCCCTCGCTGACGGGCGTGGAGCTTTTAAAAGACGGCGGATATCTGACGGGTACGCTGGACTCGGAAAACCGCGCGGCCGCGCGATTTCAATTTCATCCGCTGAAGCGGTGAACCGGACAAAGCTGTTTCGAAACCACGAATGGACGCTAATAAGCACGAATCCAAGCCGAACCAATTGATCGCCTGAATGTGGCGGGCTAAAGATCGGGGACGAATGTTGGGGGTAAACTGGACTCCGAATTTGGATTCGAGAGTGGATGGTTGGCGCGCGCCAGCATTTTGACTGCGCGCGCGGCCGCGCCGCTTTGACCCGCCGCAATGCCAGGAATTTTCAGGACGCCGTTAAAGCCCGCGTGAAAGCGCCGTCGAGCCGCCGCATCTACTTCTCGATGACCCGCATTTGGTAGGGCGGTGAAAGTTTGCTGTCGTGGCGGGGAATCGGAATGCTGTTGTAGTCGTAATCAAACTTGATCCGGTAATGAATATATTCCTGGTCCGCCGGCACCGGAATCAAGGTCTCCCAACGGTTCTTCAGCAGCGGCGCGGGGCGCATCGGGAAAAACTCAGTGCCGATCATCACCGCTGGTTTGATGGTTTCCCGGCGCATGGTCTGCTGTCGGCTCTTCCATTCAACTTCCACTGGGTAAAATCCATTGGCATTACGGGCGACAGTGCGGGGGGTTAGATTCGTGATGTTGGAAGGGGTTGCGCAACCGGCCAATAGCAACGGGGCCAGCAACAGCCCGAGAAATGGGTTGGACTTGAGCATAAAGCGAACTGAGCGTGCCATGAGCACAGGCTGATTGTAAAGTTGGATTTATTTCCGGAACTGCGTTGATAGGACGCGCCCTTCCAGTTTTATAAGTCCAAGACATTCGGGGATTTCGCAAAAATCAGCGCCTGGAGTCGTTCGCGACCGCCGCGAGCGGATCTGAACTGTTTTTGGAAACAGCCGGTGTTGCACTTGGTCTTGGGATTCTTGCGGCGTGCTTTATCAACCGCCGCGTTGGCCAAGCTTACTACGATCCGGCGGATCGTTCCCAGGGCGCGCGCAGCCGTTGGGGTTCGCACACGGCTCTGATCCTCCCTGAGCGTGATGTCCAGGCAATGGTGGAGTCGGCTTTCAATGACCCAGTACCCGCGCTTGAGCGAGAGCATCCCTTGAGCCTGCAGTTGCGCGCGGGTCAAACTACGCAAAAGATAAATGACCTCCCGGGTCCATTTGCCATTACGCTTGACCCGAGTCTCCAACCGGGCGGCCAACCGGGCTCCCGGAAAGCCCGTCTGACTGGGCGTGACTTCCAGGCAGTCCAGCAAGCGAATCTCCAACCGGCCCCGGTTGTGCTCCCGCTTCAGCCACCGGGTTTCC
>JAYTXL010000128.1:0-9978 GCA_043742955.1 Verrucomicrobiota bacterium
GCGACCGCGTCTGCCCACCATCGTGGGCAACGTCGATTACCTGACTCTACGCCAGCGCCTCGAACAAATCGATGAACTTCTGCGCACCTCGGGCGTGGAAAAGGACTTTGTCGAGCGCGCCCTTGAGGGTTGGTTTAAGCGGGCGTCGCGCCCGCCCAGCGCACGGGCGCCGGAGAAGTTTCAAGGGCGCAGCCGGCGGGCGTTGCGCTGCAACCTGCTGCGGACCCTGCTGCCGGAAGACCATCGGGGCTTTAGCTGCGCGTTGGCGGGCAATCCCCTTTACCAGTGGTTTTGCCTGATTGATGCGGTGGACCAGGTTCGGGTGCCCTCCAAGAGCGAGTGGCAACGCTTCGCTCATTGGCTGGCAGCGGCCCAGATGCGCCCGGTGCTCGACGGCCTGTTGGTGGCAGGGCTCAATCGACCCCAGGAACTGGCTTTGGAAAAGGCGGTCGAGTTGGACGACTATTTTCTGGACACCACCTGCCTGAAAGCCAACGTGCATATTCCGGTTGATTGGGTGTTGCTGCGGGATGGGACGCGCACCCTGATGAAAGCCGTTAAGCTGATCCGGCAGGAGGGATTGAAAGGCCGGATGAGGCCGCCGGAGGAGTTCCTGCGCCAGAGCAACCGGCTCTGCATCGAGATGACCCACACCCGGCGCCAACCCGACACCCAGAAGGCCCGCAAGCGGGTTTTGCGGCGGATGAAGAAGCTGGTCAAGGTGGTGGCGCGGCATGCCCGGGGGCACCGGCAACTGCTGGACGAACAATGGGAAAAGACCCGGTGGACGCGCCCGCAGGCCGAGCAGGTCCTGCGGCGGATCGACCAGGTGCTGGAACTTTTGCCCCGCGCGCAGAAACAGGCGCACGAACGGATCATCGGCGGACGGCTGGTGGCCAATGCAGAAAAGATCCTGAGCCTCTACGAACCGGACATCCATGTGTTGGTGCGGGGTAAGGCCGGAGCGGAGGTGGAGTTTGGCAACACGCTGTTGCTGGGGGAAAATCGGCAGGGGATCATTTTGGATTACCAGATTTGGCAGGCGCAAGCCCCGGCCGACACGCAACTTCTGCTCGGGAGCCTGGAGCGCGTGCTGGACGGATTGAAGCAGAGCGTGGCGGGCGTGGCCACCGACCGGGGCTTTGCCAGCAAGGCCAACACGGCGGGCTTAAAGGTGGCGGAGATTTTCAACGGCCTCTGTCCGAAAGACCCGGCCGAACTGCGGGCGCGGATGAAAGAAAAGCGCTTTGTGCAAATGCAGAAGCGCCGCTCCCAAACCGAGGCGCGGATCAGCATTGTCCAGCGCGGCTTCCTGGGCCGGCCGCTGCGGGCCAAGGGATTTATCCATCGTGAACTGGCCGTGGTCTGGGGTATCCTGACCCACAACCTCTGGATGTTCGCCCGCCTCCGCAAGAAAAAGACAAACCCGCTCCGCCTCGCGGCCTAGCCGCCCGCGCCTCCTTACCGGATGACAATCGACAGAAGGGGTGTCGCCAGAAATCGGACCTTAAGCAATTTTGCGCCGGTCAAATGTGAATAACTTCGCCGTCCACCTCAAGATCGCCACCTCGCCACCGACTCATTCCGAAAAGGCCCGGTTTGGGGACAGGCTCTACTTTACCAGATTGTATGTCGCGTAAGCACAATCCGTTCAACCATGCGCTGGCATCTAACCCGGCCATCACGTCGCGTCGCGGTTGCAATCCCGGCGTCCCGTGGGCCGAGTCGCTACGCTCTCCTGGCCAGCCATGAATAACTTCGGATACCCTATACTGGGTCGTTGGCGGCACTACACCACCATGAAATTCGCTTACACCATTCTTTACGTCCGCGATGTCGGACAGTCGCTTGCCTTCTACGAGTCTGCGTTCGGTTTGCAGCGCCGTTTCCTTCATGAGAGCGGCATGTATGGGGAGCTGGAGACCGGCAGCACGGCATTGGCATTCGCCGCCGAGTCTTTGGCCCAGTCCAATCTCTCAGGCGGCTTCCAGCCGGCTGACCTCGCACGTCCCCCGGCCGCATCCGAGGTCGGATTGGCCACGCCAGATGTGCCGGCGGCTTACGAGCGTGCGCTGCGCGCTGGGGCCATCTCGGCTGCCGCACCCAAGACCAAGCCGTGGGGACAGACGGTGGCTTACGTGCGTGACATGGATGGGCATTTGGTCGAGCTTTGCACCCCAATGGTATGAGTGTGGCCGACATGCGTGACCTTCAGCGGATTCCAGGCGTCGGCCCGAGTCTGGCGCAGGACTTGGCCGACTTGGGCATCCGGCGCGTGACTGATTTGCGCCGCCGCAGCCCGGAGCGACTGTACGAGCGGCTTTGCACGCTACGCGGTTCGCACATTGACCGATGCGTGCTCTACGTCTTTCGCTGCGCGGTCTATTTCGCTTCGGAGTCTCGTCACGACCTGGAGCGTCTCAAGTGGTGGAACTGGAAGGACAGTAAGACCGTGCGGCCATGCGCTGGCATCTGACAGGCTCCGCGGTCACGGCACTTGCGGCAGACCATCGCCGCCTTTCCACCCACCGGCAGGTGCCGCGCCCGCTCCGCTGGTCGCTGAGCTCGTTCGGCCCCGGTGTTCGTCTGCTTGACTTCGGAGCATTCCTGGACATCATCCTGTCCATATGAAAGCCATCACCTATACGGCCGCGCGAGAGGGCTTGGCGTCCGCAATGGACCGAGTCTGCCGAGATCGGGCTCCGGTGGTCATCACGCGAAACCGCGATCAGGCCGTTGTGATGATGTCGCTGGATGACTATGAGGAGTTGGAGGAGACCGCACACCTACTGCGAAGCCCCACGAACGCTCGGCGGCTGCTGGCCGCCATTCACTCTTTGGAAGCCGGGAAGGGCAAAGCGAGAAAGGTCCCGCCGGAGCGATGAGACTAATTTTCGCCGAGCAGGCTTGGGACGATTATGTGTTTTGGCAACGAACGGATCCCAGAATCACTCGAAGGATTCACGAGTTGATTAAGGATGCGACGCGACATCCATTCGAGGGAATTGGGAAGCCGGAGCCGTTGCGTCATGCCTTGTCCGGGTATTGGTCCAGGAGGGTCACCGATGAGCACCGCATGGTATACAAGGCCGCTGGCGAGGACCTACTGATCGCTCAGTTGCGCTATCACTACTGATGACAGGGTTATGACGCGGACCACACAATCAAAGTCATCCGAATGTGGGTTCACTAGGAATGAGCCGAACAAGATGGCTTTGACCGCCGGAGCGCAGCGGAGGAGCGCCAAAGCTATCAAGGGTTGAACGAGCCCCGTAAAGGCTTTATGGCCCACGGGGCCGGCCCGGCGGGTTTATCGATCGCCCGCCCCCTTTGCGTTTTCCTTTTTCGAACCGGCTCCGCTCAAAACTGCCCGCGATCCCCTGTTTGCCGACGACCCTCCCGTATCACGTGCGGACCACGGGTCGGCAATCGATGCGGACGTTTCGCGGACGGCATTTCGCCACACTTGACCGACTTTAGGTTGTTGTTACTATGCGCCGACTTTTGACATGAGATTGATTTTCATAATCGCCGCTGGGATCATCGTTGCGAGCCTCCACGCGCAGGCGCAGCCGGAGATCGTCAATGCCATCGCCGTCATCGTGGACGACGGGGTAATCACCTACAAAGACGTGCAATCGCTGGTGAACCCGGCGGTTGATCTGTTGCGGCGCCAGTACGAGCAGCAGCCAGCGGTGTACAAGCAAAAAGTGCTGGAGGCCCAGCGCGACGGGATTGAACAGCTCGTCGAACATCAGTTGATCCTGCGTGATTTCAAGAGCGCGGGGTACGCCTTTCCGGAGAGTATTATCGAGGAATACGTCAAAGATCGCATTCGGGAACAGTTCGGCGACCGGCTCAAAATGACCCAGACCTTGCACGCCCAGGGCATGACCTATGAAACGTTTCGCCGGCAGATGCGTGAAAACCTGATCGTCCGCGCCCTCACGGATAAAAACATTTCCGCCGAAATTTTAATTTCGCCGTTTAAGATCGAGCAGTATTACGGGGCCAACCAGGAGCAGTTTAAAGTGACCGACCAGATCAAACTCCGCATGATCGTCCTCAACCAGACCAGCACCAGCGCGCCGGGTCATGCCCGAAAATTAGCGGATGAGATTCAGCGCAAATTGGACGAGGGCGCTTCGTTCAAGGAAATGGCGGTGGTCTATTCCGAGGGATCGCAGCGCGCCCAGGAGGGCGATTGGGGCTGGGTCGAGCGCACCGTGCTGCGCAAGGAGCTGGCGGACGTTGCCTTCGCGATCAAAGCCGGCAGCCGCAGCGGCGTGATCGAAACCCCCGAGGCGTGTTATCTCATGCTGGTGGAGGAAACCAAACCCGCGCATCTCAAGACATTGTCCGAGGTGCGCGAGGAGATTGAAAAAAAGCTCCTCGGCCAGGAGCGTGCCCGGCTGCACAAGAAATACATCGACCGGCTCAAATTCAAATCTTTCGTTCGCTATTTTTAGTCCGGGCCGGAAGCCGATGACCCGCTTCACCGGGCAGCGTTTCGTCCGCCGGCTCCGGGTGGCCTCAGATTTCCCATGGCATCATGATGACTGGCTGGGTAGGTATCACCATGGGCGACGTGACCGGCATCGGTCCCGAGGTCGTGCTCAAAGCTCTGGCCGCCGAGTTCAACTGCGGGGCGACCCGCTACCTGCTGATCGGCGATGGCGACCACCTCCACCGTTTGAACGAACGGCTTGGTTTGCAGCTGCCGCTCCCGACCCAGGCCAACCCGGCGGCCGGCGGCCGTTTCTGGCTGCACAATCCGCTCCGTGACCCCCTGCCCGCCCATTTGTCGCCGGGCGCACCGGCAGCCGCCCACGCCGCCCTCGCCGCGCTCGTCGAGGGTGCCCAGCGTTGTCTCCGTGGTGAATTGGATGCGCTGGTCACGGCGCCTGTGAACAAGGCCGCCATTCTGCGGACGGGCACGCCGTTTGTCGGGCAAACAGAATTTCTCTCCCAATTGGCGGGGACTGATCGCACCACCATGATGTTGTTGGGCCACGATGGCCGGGGACATTGGTTGCGCGTGGCCCTGGCCACGACCCATGTTCCGTTGAAAGACGTGGCGGCCACGTTGCGGACAGCCAAGATCGAACTGGCCATCGAACAGGCCGCGCATGCCTGTCGCGATTTGGGACTGCCGCGGGCGCGGGTGGGTGTTTGCGGGCTCAATCCACATGCCGGTGAGGACGGCGAGCTCGGGACGGAAGAATTGACCACGATTGCCCCGGCCGTGCGGGCCGCCCAGGCGCGCGGATTCGAGGTGGCGGGGCCGCTGGCGGCGGACAGTTTGTTTTATCACGCCTGGCAGGGCGAATTCGACGCCGTGGTGGCCATGTATCATGATCAGGGATTAGTCCCGCTCAAGTTGATTGGCTTTGAAACCGGGGTGAACTGGACGCTGGGTTTGCCTTTCATTCGGACCTCCCCGGACCACGGAACGGCCTACGACATCGCGGGTGCGGGCCGGGCAAATCCCGCCAGCATGGCGGCGGCCATCCGTTTGGCGAACGAACTGAGCCGGCATCAGGATCGGGGAGGTTTAGCCCCCCCGGTGCGCGTTTGATCAGTGGACGGCCCCGAAAATTGAACGCTTTGCCCCACCAATGACTCTGAAGCAAATGATCACACCGGTTTTGTCGCCCGCGCAGCGGGCTTGGTTTTTGTTTGTATTGCCCTCACCCAAAAGGGCTAGTGCGACCGCCGAATAACAAGTTGCAATCAGGTTTCTCGCCCGTATTATCTGCGCCACTAATTTTGGAATGCGACAATTTTTGACCATTGCGAGCAATGCCTTCATGGAGTTGGCGCGTCAGCCCGTCTTCCTGCTGCTGATGTGCAGTTCGGCGGGATTTGAAATTTTTCTCGCGGCGGTCCCCTACTTCGGATTTGGTGAGGATCCCAAGATGGTGAAGGACACCGTGCTCGCGGTGATGTTTTTGACCGGGCTCTTTGGGGCGGTATTGACCGCCTCCGCCTCCGTGGCCCATGAAATCCGCTCCGGCACCGCGTTGGCGGTGCTCTCCAAACCGATTGGCCGGGCCCAGTTTCTCCTGGCAAAATACGTTGGCCTGGCCGCCGCTCTGACCATGCTGACCTATGTAAACACGCTGGCCGCGCTGCTGGCTGGCCGCATGGCGTTCGATGCCTACGGCGATGCGGACACCCAGTCCCTCGCCATTTTCTTCGGGGCCATGGCCCTTGCCTATGCGGGGGCCGGACTGAGCAATTATTTCCTGCGCCGGCCGTTTGTCGCGGACGCGGTGTTTGGGATGGTGGTGATGAGCACGCTGGCTTTTGTGGTGATCGTCTTTTTTACGAAGCTGACGAAGCCGTTTAACGAGGTGGGGGAAGTCGACTGGCGCATGGTCAAGGCCGCCATTTTGATCTTGTTCGCCCTCTTCATTCTCGCGGGCCTGGCCCTGGCCTGCTCGACGCGTTATGAAATGATTCCCACGCTGGCGATTTGTTCGAGCCTGTTCCTGCTCGGGTTGATGTCGGAATATCTCTTTGGCCAGCGCGCCCAAGCCGGGGTGCTTTGGGCTTCCCTGCTCCATACCCTGGTGCCCAATTGGCAATTGTTTTGGCTGGCCGACGCGCTCGAAACCGGAAAAAGTGGGATTCCCTGGAGTTATGTCGGCAAGGCCTTCGGCTATATGGCCGGCTACCTCGGCGCCTCACTGGCGGTGGCCCTCGTTTTATTTGAGGACCGCGAGTTGAACTGAGCATTGTCATGGATCGCAACATTCAAAAAAACGGACTGATCAATCTGCTGGCGCTGCTGGCGATCGGCACTGCCAGCCAGGTGCTCGCCAACCGGTCGTCCTCGTACGCGGACGAAGCGGGCCTGGTGTTCCTGGTCTTTGGATTCCTTGTGGCCGCGATCAGCTATTTCCAAATGCGGCTGGAGGAGACGGAACGGCTGGAAAAATTGGAATACGACGAACTGAAGGGGAGCGCGCCAGCCAGCACCCTGTTCACCTCCGAGCCGACCGATGCCCTGCGGGCGCGGCGTAATCGCGAACAGTTTGAACGCTGGTTCGTACCCGCCTTCACCATCCTGATCTTCCTCTTGCAAGCGGGCGCATCGTACTGGCTGTGGGAGCATTTGTCCAAAGCCAAGCCCGTGGTTGTCGACCAACCGTTGCTCTACATGTCGCTCTACTCGACCTTTGCCCTGATCCTTTTTTTGCTGGGCAAATACTCGGCGGGGGTGGCCCGGCTGGAAGGACAACGCCTGCTCCGGCCCGCCGCCAGCTATATGTTGCTGGGTGCCTATTTTACGTTCGTCGTCACGGTGAGCATCGCCTTCTCTTACGGTGGCTACATGGCCGTGGATCTGTATGCCGCCCGGGCCTTGGGCTTTGTGCTCGCCCTTACCTCATTGGAAACGCTTGCCAGCTTGGTGCTGGAGATCTATCGGCCGCGGATCAAGGGCAAGGAAGCGCGCATTCTTTACGAAAGCCGGGTGATTGGGTTGCTCGCCCAGCCGGAGGGGCTCGTCACCACCGCCGCCCAGGTGCTGGACTACCAGTTCGGATTCAAGGTCTCGAACACCTGGTTTTATCGTTTCCTCGAAAAAGCGCTGGCCTGGCTGATCCTCTTGCAACTGGGCGCACTCTTGCTCTCCAGTTGCTTTGTTTTCATCGAGCCGGGTGAGCAGGGGCTCCTGGAACGCTGGGGCAGTCCGGTCGCGGGAAGAGCGGTGCTACCCCCCGGCCCGCACCTGAAATTCCCCTGGCCCATGGATACGGTCGTTCGCCATCAAACCCAGCAAATTCAAAGCTTTATGGTCGGCGTGGTGCCCCACCCTGAGCGCGAGAAGGCCACGACGATGGTCTGGACGATGGCCCACAACAAGGAGGAATTTAACATGCTGGTGGCGGCCCGGGACCTGGCCACCAATAATCCGACCGGGGGAAAATCCGATCAAGCCGTGGCGGTCAGTCTATTGACCGTGAGCATTCCGGTGCAATATCGCGTCAAGGATGTCCTGGCTTGGGAGTATAATTTCACCGACGCGGGAATGCTGCTGGAAAAACTGGCCACCCGGGAGGTCGTCCGCTACCTCGTCGGCGTGGACTTGAATGAAATCATGTCGGTCGGTCGCGAGGCGGCCGCGCGTGATCTCCAGCAGTCGATACAAAAACGGGCGGATGAACTCAAGCTTGGGGTGGAAGTGCTCTTCGTCGGTTTGCAGGATATTCACCCCCCGGTGCCGGTCGCCGACGCCTATGAGATGGTGATTGGCGCCCTGCAAGAAAAAGAGATCACGATCCTCAAGGCCGAAGGCTACAAACGCATGCAGAAGCCTTTTGCGGACGCCCGGGCGGCCCAAAAAACCAATGAAGCCGAGGCCTACCGCCTGCGCACGGTTCCGCTGGCCGAAGCCCGGGCGGCCCGGTTCGCCGACCAGATCACCGCCTACAAAGCTTCGCCGCGGGTTTACACTGAGCGCGCCTATCTGGCGGCCTTGATTCGCGGCTCCGAGGGCGCGCGGAAGTTCATTCTCTCGGCGACTAACACCCACGATGTCATCCTGCTGAACTTGGAAGACAAGGTGCGGCGGGATATGACCGATGTCCAAATCGCCCCGGCCACGCCGACCAGCAAATGACCGGATCGAATTGCAACTTCGGGATTTGAATTTATGAAAAGAAATTATCTTTCGGTGACGGTGGGTGTCCTCCTCTTGCTGATCTTTGCCGCGCTGCTGGTGTCCTTCCAAGTGCGCCAGACCGAGGTGGCAGTGGTCACGACGTTCGGCGAGGCTTCCTCCAAAGCCATCAAGGCCGGACTGCATTTTAAGCTGCCATGGCCCATCCAGAAGGTTATCAAGTTCGACAGCCGCGTGCAAAACTTCGAGGAGAAATTCGAGGAAACCCCCACGCAGGATGGCAAGAATCTGCTCATCATGGTTTACGCCGGCTGGCGGATTGTGGATCCGGGTGCGTTCTTAAAGAGTTTTCCCAGCGGCAGCGCCAGCGCGGCTGAATCCACTTTGGAAAGCTGGGTCCGCAGCTCCAAGAATGCCGTCGTCGGCAAGCATCCGTTCTCTGATTTCGTATCCACCGACGCCGAACAACTGAAATTCACCCAGATCGAAGACGAAATCCTAAAAAAGGTCCAAGTGGAGGCTTTGGGCAAGGCCGGCATTGAAGTGCGTTTCTTGGGGATCAAACGACTGGGCTTGCCGGAGAGTGCCAGCCAGCGGGTTTTCGAGCGCATGCGGGAGGAACGGATGCGGCTGGTGCAGCAATTCCAAGGCGATGGCGAGTCGCTGGCAATTACCATCAAGACCACCGCCGATCGCGACCGGGAGGCGATCATCTCCAAGGCCGAAAAAGAAGCCATCCGCATTCGCGGTGAAGGGGATGCCGAGGCCGCCAAGTCGCTGGCAGTATTTGAGAAGGATCCGGAGTTTGCCGTCTTCCTCCTCCGGTTGGAGGCTTTGGAAAAGTCACTCAAGGATCGCGCCACGTTGATTTTTGATGAGCGCACCCCGCCCTTTGACATGTTGAACAAGCAAACGGCACCCGCCCCGGCCAAGAAGCCTTAGTCCCTCCTCTGCGCCATGAGCAATTCCGACCTGCCCCACGATCACGATCATCCGCATCCCCACCCCAAGAGTGGCGCCCGGCGGGCTCAGGCGTCCGAGGTCGCGCCAGAGGATGTCGGCACCCAGGCGCTGCAGGAGGCGCTGCGCAGCAGTTTCATCATCGTCAAGGTCATCATGGTCATCCTGGTGGCCTGTTTCCTCGGGTCAGGGTTTTTCACGGTCGCCCCCGAACAGCAGGCCATCATCCTGCGCTTTGGCGAACCGCTCGGCATCGGTCCCGAGCAACTGTTGCAGCCCGGTGCCCACTGGTCGATTCCCTATCCGGTGGATGAAATCATAAAAATTCCGATCAAGAAAATTCTCACGGCGACTACTTCGGTGAGTGCGCGCGCGGAAACAGCGGAGGA
>JAYTXL010000129.1:0-4411 GCA_043742955.1 Verrucomicrobiota bacterium
AGCGCCCGGCGTGGCTGCGAGTGGATCGGTTGCTGGGCGATTACGGTATTCCCAAGGACAGCCCGGCGGGGCGGCAGCAGTTGGAGCGGGCGCTGGAAGAACGGCGTGGGGCGGAGGAGGGCGGGGAGTTCAAGGCGATCCGGCGCGGCTGGTGTCTGGGCGCGGAGACGTTTCGGAAGGAGTTGCTGGCACAGATGAGCGAGCGGTTGGGGGCGGAGCATTATGGCGCGGAGCGGACGGAGACGGAGGAGGCGAAGGCGGAACGGATCCTCACGGCGGAGTTGAGGCGGCGAAAGTGGAAGGGGACTGAACTCCAGAGCCGGCCCAAGGGGGATGCGCAGAAGGTGACGCTGGCGGCGCGTTTGCGGGCGGAAACGCCAATGACGGTGGCGTGGATTGCAGCGCGGTTGGGGATGGGCACGCGAGGCTACCTAAACCACCTGCTGTATCGGCGAAGGAAGTTGAGCAGGGAGTAGCCATTATCAAGAACTGACCCCTTTTGACCCCTTTTTGACCCCTTTTCTCTTGCTTGGTGCGACTACTCCGGTGTCATCAACGGCAGGCATGTCGGAGTGATGATCGTCCCCGATCCCGTCAACCCACAGCGGAGCTGGTGGCACAATCGAGACTACGGGGTCTTCGTCCGAAGACCTTTGGGCGCGAAGCCATAAAGCAAGGCGCCAAGAGCGCCGTGACGGTGAAACGTGGCGAGGACTTTCGCCTGCGCTTCGGCGTAGCGATTCACAGCGGCGCGGCGTTCAGTCCGGTGGCGGCATATCGCGAGTTTCTCGAATCGACACGAAGCATAGCAGGTAGATAATCGTTGTGTAATCGCAACTATGAAAAGCGCCACTAACTCCATTCTTTTTCTGCTCGCGGTCCTGATCGGCTCGCCGACACGCGGTCACAGCGCCGAGGGTTCGCTGGATCTGCGAGGAGCCGTCGTTGTTCCTCATTCCCAGTCCAAAGAGATGCGCTACCGTCGCGAGCCAGATTTCAGCCTTGGGGCGCGGGTGCAGTTGTTTGTGCGCAATCCCGGCGACGCGGAGTTGCGACTCGCGCCGAACGCGACCATCCGCCTGCGCGAAAAGACACCGGACGAGCTGCTCGCCTCGGATGAATGGGCCTGGCACGATTTTCCGAGCGCGTGGACGAATGAGCCGCTGGCCCTGCCGCCGGGGGCGCTCACGGTCTGGACCTTCAACGGCAAACGCGCACCGTGGGGCGTGGGCACAAGTGCGACGCTGGCGGTCGGCGGAGCGGAGTTGAAGATCGAGATCGCCGAACCGCGCGCGTGGCTTTCCGCGGTTACCTTTCTCGGCAACGCCACGAACCCTTTTCCCGACTCGCTCATCTTCCACCTCGTCAATCAAACCGATACGCCGCTGCGGATCGAGGCCTGCCGGCTCTGGCTGCCACAGGAGAACCAAACATGGCGCGCGTTACTGCCGCAGCCGTGGCTCACGAGCTTGAAGGCGTTCCCCGTAAATGCCACCATTCCGAAAGGGGACCACGGCGGTGGCCGCGTGAAGACCGGCCGTTTGCCGCTGACCTACACCGCGCTGGAGGTGCGTTTGTCCGACACCGCAGGCAAATCGCTCACGCTCTGGGCGCACCTGCGCATCAAGCGTGAGATCTTCGACATCAGCGGCGGCTGGGTGGCGGCGGAACTGCGCGGCAGCAACACGCTGCACGCCGAGCCCTACCTGAAGACCCTGCGCCGAATGCACATCAATGCCGGCATGCACGATCAAGTGGCGGGCTACACGGACAATCAGACGCTCTACGCCAAGTATCCCTTGAAATACATGAACCGCCTCCAGCCCTTTGCGCAGTACGACACGGAGGCAATTCTGCCGCGCATTCATGCAGTCGAATTTCTTGGTGAGCCGCAATATGGCGGAGGTCGTCCAGTGCCGCCGCAGAAAGTGCTTGAGGCCTTCGCGCCCTACGGGTCCGACCCGCATGCCGACCTCGGTCACGCATAGCGAGGAGCGCGTGTGGCGTTACTACGCCGGGCTCGCCGATTTTCCGCACTACGATGCCTACCGCGTTACCGCCCCCGCGCCGGACAGCTGGGGCAGCTACGATCGCTGGGGTGGTGAAAAAATTTGCTGGGGTGCCGTGCTCGAAACGATCGGCGACATGACCCGCAGCCTGCGCGATTTGAATCGCCCGCGACCGATCGCCTACTGGTCTCAGGGCGCGCACGATGGCTGGGGCGGCTGGGTCGGTTTTGCCGGACGAAAACGCACGTCGCCGACGCCGGACGAACTTCGCGCGCAGGCTTACCACGCGCTGGCCCAACGAATCACCTCGCTCTACTGGTTCAATCTCAGCCTGAAGTCGCTCGTAAAGTTCCGGGACCTGATCGAACCCATCACCCGGGTGAACCGCGAAATCCGGTTGCTGGAGGAATTTCTGCTGGCGGGGGACGCGTTCGAATACCGGCGCGAAGACCGCGGCGGGCACCCTTCCTGGGATCTTGCCTCCGTCACGGGGCCGAACGGAGCGCTGCTATTCGCGCTCGATCTCGAGTACACCCCCGAGAAGGAGGATAAGGTATTCAAGTTTGCGCCGCGCAACGGCACCTTCAATTTTCGTCTTCCCAGCTACCTGCGCCAGCCCGCAGATGTGTTTCGGCTGGATGCCGACGGAACCCACGACGTGGAATTCCTATTCGTCGACGGCAGACTGCAAGTCAATGATCGGGTGACGGTGGCCGGGATCTACGTCGCCGCGCCGGGAACCGGCTTGCGGGAGCAGCTGCAACAGCGGCACGCAGAACTGATTCGCCAGGAAAAGAGCTTTGGCTTTGATCCGGCGACGCAAGATCGAGACTTTCAAACCCTCCAACAACTGCTCCAGTGAGTCCCTTCATTTCATTCTAAACCTGCGCCGCATGAAATATCTGCTTTTGTCCTTGGTCGTAGGGCGTTGAATATGCTCCCGGGCGCGCTGGCACTACGTTGGTTCCGCCCAGTCAACGCGGGCGGGGAGATCACCGCGCACTGGCCCGATCCTGGAAATCGGGAGTCAACCTGCGGCTGGTGTTGATTGCTTGCGGGTGCCCTTACTGATAGGGTGTCATTACTGCCATGCGAAATCAGCTCAGCCTCCTTCATGTGTTCCTGATCCTTGGCTTGTTCGCGTCGGTTTCGGCCGCCGAGACGCGCGACCTCATCCTGATCGCCGGCCAGTCCAACGCCGTCGGCTATGATGCGAAGCTGTCCGAACTGCCCGCTGATCCGGCGGATCAGAAGATCCTGTTCTGGTGGCGCTGTGGCGATCCGCCGCCGGATGAGTTTGATTCAACCAGCGGCGGGAAATGGACCCGGCTCCAGGCGCAACCGCAGGGCCATCCCAAGCTGCCCCGGCAAGGCCGTCAATATGGCAACTTCGCGCAGGCTGAAGGCGGCTTTGGGCCGGAGATCGGCTTTGGCCGTGCCCTTTATGGGAAGAAACGCCCGCGCCTCGCCATTGTGAAGGCGGCCTTCAGTGGGACCAGCATGGCGCAGGACTGGAACCCGGGCGACCCGGGCGACGGTGGCTCGTGTTATCGTGCGCTGGTGCAGGAAACCAAGGCGGCCAGCGCCGCCGCCAAAGCCCAGGGCATCACGCTCCGGCTGCGGGTGCTGCTGTGGGTGCAGGGCGAGAGCGACGCGAATGCCCAGTCCGCGCCGCGCTATGAGCAGGCGCTGGGCGTTATGCTCGCGGCTCTGCGGAGGGAACTGGCGGCGCCGCATTTGATCGTGCTGCTCGCCGTGAACACGCATTTCGGCAGCGACCAGAATGAGTTCATGCCGAAAATTGTGGCGGCGCAGCAGGCGCTGGCCCGCCGGGACATGCGTTGTGTTTATGTGGACACCGCGACGGCCACAATCGCCAACTCTGCGCACTTCGACACTGCGGGCACCCTCGACGTGGGCTGGCGTTTTGCGGAGGCGTTAATAAAATATGAAGCGAAACGGGTCGTGCCGGCGCACGGTGGAAAATAGAGGAAGATCAGCTTAGCCCCCGCATGATTCCCCTGAATTCGTTGCCATGAAACCAAACCTGTCCAAGATTATTCTGCTCTCGATGTTTGTGTCAGGAGGTTCGGTGGGCGCCGCCGAGGCACAGCTGAGCGATGAAACGATTCGGGTGGCCGTCGTCAAGTCGTTGCCTCGATTGGAAAAGGCGGCGCTGGTTTCGATGGAAAAGCGTTCGCAATGTTTTACCTGTCACAATCAGGGCCTGCCGGTCATGGCGTTGACCACGGCCCGGGCGCACGGGTTCACCGTGGACCCAAAAAATCTCCAAAAACTACTCGAGTTCACCGCCGATTTTCTCGCGAAGAACCGCACCAACTACCTCGCCGGCCAAGGGCAGGGTGGTCAGGCCGACACCGCCGGTTACGCGCTCTGGACGC
>JAYTXL010000130.1:0-1597 GCA_043742955.1 Verrucomicrobiota bacterium
CCCGCCCATCACCTGGTCGCCGGTCACGCCCGGCGAGTTGAACCGCCACACCTTCACCAGCCAAGGCCCGCAAAAATACTTCCGCATGGTGAAGCCGTAACGGCTGAAAAGGGTGGCACGGGCTACCAGCCCGTCCCGCTGGGCAACCTGCCCAGCGGAAGGGGAGTGGCATCGACAGAAAGATTGGGGACAGGAAATTATTTTTCGGTCCGCAATTTTTTTGTGATCGGCTCCCCACGGATTCAGAACAGCCACGGAATGCATTTTTCGACCATCCATGCCCCTGGTCTGGCGGCACCTCAATGTCTTCGAGCACCGCTGCCAGATCCACTACCGACTGCCTCGCGCCCGCGAAACCGGGTGCCAAAACCTAGGCGCTCGCCGGCGGTTTCAGGAAACCAAAAAAACTTTGTAATCGTTCCTGGCGGATTCCGTTGTAAGCGGTGAACAGGACGACCGTCCGCATCGTGCGGATTGGCTTCCGAAAAAACAGAAAGAAAAAACTCATGAAAACATTGTCAAAATATATTCCATCCTTCGCACTTGCGCTGCTCGCGATCACCTTCCTGAGCGGTTGCACTTCAGCCCGCGGTCCCAAGTTCGCGCTGTCCGGCGACGCGACGGTCAAGCCCCCGGCTGGTCAGGCGCTCGTCTTCATTTATCGAACACCCAACATGGTGGATGCCGCGAACAGTTGGATTGTCGGCATGAACGGCCAGCATCTGGTCACGGTGCCAAACGGCGGCTATCACAACTTCACCGTGGCTCCGGGGACCCTGCGGTTCGTAAGCCGTTTTGAAGACAACCCGCTGAATTTCGGGCTGGCCACCTTGTTCAACAAAGACCGGGAGGTTTTGAAACTTGAGGCGCAGCCCGACACCATCCACTACCTCAAACTTTTCGTCGGGGGTTTGGAGGAAATACCGGCCGCCAAGGCCGTGGAAAGTCTCGTCAAGTGCAAGAAAATCCTCCCGGAAGAACCCGGCACCACGCTGTCAAACAGCAGTCGATACGGAAACCATCCGAGACGCTAATTTCAAAATAACGCTCCAGACCAAAACAAAAACTATGAACCCCATGATCAACAAAACCCATCGTGCCCTTCTGGGCAGTGCCGCAGCCATCACACTCCTCTTGCTGACGGGGTGTGCCCACTCCATCTCTCTGGCCCCGGACCTTGAAAAAATTCCACCTGCCGGGTCCAAAATTGCGAAGAGCGCCGGCTACGTCATCGCAGAAAGCAACCGTTCGCTGCAAGTAACGACGCCGGGCGGCGGCGGCGATTCTGTCAAATACTTTGCCTACCGCGATTTGGAGGCGGGTTTCCAGAAGGCGCTCTCCCAAGTCTTTGACACGGTGGTGAAACTTTCCGGCTCGGAGGACACGGCCACCATCACCGCCAAAGGTGTTTCGCTCATCATCACCCCCACCATTACCACCAAGTCTTCATCCTCCAGCGCGCTGACGTGGCCGCCGACCTCATTCACGGTGGAGTTGAACTGCGCCGTGATCGACGCAAGCGGCCAGGCCGTGACGCAGATAAAAAGCAAAGGCGAGGGCCACGCCACCTACGGTGAGTTCAAACACGAGTTTGGGC
>JAYTXL010000131.1:0-6555 GCA_043742955.1 Verrucomicrobiota bacterium
TGGGAAGTTTGATCCTTCGCTTCAGGAGGGTTTCCCCACGCCGCGAGCCAAAGAGTTAGCCAAAGCGATTATGGATGGCCCAGCCGCCGGTCAAGCAACCCAAGACCCCGACGTGCTCGACACGTGGTTCAGTTCCTGGCTCTGGCCGTTTGCCACGATGGGCTGGCCCGAGAACACGGAGACGTTGAAGAAGTTTTATCCGACCACCGATCTCGTCACCGGGCCGGACATCATTTTCTTCTGGGTCGCGCGCATGATCATGGCGGGCTACGAATACATGGGCGACGCGAAGTTCGCGCTCCCGGATGCGATGCCATTCAGGAATGTTTATTTCACCGGCATCATCCGTGACAAGCAGGGCCGCAAGATGTCGAAGACCCTCGGCAACTCGCCCGACCCGCTCGATCTGATCTCCAAATACGGCGCCGACGCCTTGCGCTTCGGCACCATGCGCAGCGCACCGCTCGGCCAGGATGTGCTCTTCGACGAGAAGGACGTGGAGCTGGGGCGCAACTTCTGCAACAAACTCTGGAACGCCTGTAGGTTCCGCCAGATGGTCGGCCCGGCCGGCAGCGCGATTGAAGGCGAAATCGATCCCGCCCTGCTGACCAGCGATGACAAATGGATTCTGCTGCGCCTGGATCAAGCCATCGGCGAAGTCAGCGACGCGCTCACCAGCTATAATTTCAGCACGGCCGTGCAAGCACTCTATCGCTTTTTTTGGAGCGAGTATTGCGACTGGTATGTCGAGGCGAGCAAGGCGGCGTTTGGACGAATGACGCCCGAAGCTTCTCCCTCGCCCCTCGGAGGGGAGAGGGCCGGGGTGAGGGGTGCGGATGAAAGTAGCGTTTCGAGAATTCAGGAAGCCCCACCTCACCCTGACCCTCTCCCCCCCGTCGGACGGGGCGGAGAGGGAATCGCAACAGACGTCATCGCTGGTTCGGCAGCGCTGCGTGCAAACAAACTCGCCGTGATGGATTTCGTCCTCGGCCACACCCTGCGGCTGTTCCATCCGTTCCTGCCGTTCATCACCGAGGAATTGTGGCAGGGCATGGGCTTTAATAAGGAACTGCCGGAAAACCAGGGTGGCAACACCATCATGTTTGCACCGTGGCCCAAGCGGTTCACGGACGAGGAAAAAGCTTATTTCACGCTGGACGATGCGGCGGACAAAATCGCCGCAGCGAAATACGAGTTGGTTTCCCTGGGCCGCAATCTGCGCCGTGAATTGAAGCTGGATCCGGCCAAAAAGCTGAAGTTCATCTTCCAACCCGCCGGCACCATCGCCGCCAACGAAATCGAGGTGCTGCGGTTGTTGCTCAATGCGGAGAGCATGGAAGTCACCGCAAATTACGCGCCGCCCAAAGGCACCCCCAGCACTACAAATCTGCTCGGCGAACTGTTTCTGCCGCTGGAGGGCGTGCTCGACGTCGCGGCTGAACGCACCCGTCTCCAGAAGGATCTGGAAAAGTTTAAAATTGAAATCGAGAAGGTGGAGCAGAAGCTCGCCAACCCGGCTTTCACGCAAAAAGTTCCCCCGGCGGTGCTGGCCGAACACCAGAAGCGGCTGGCCGACTGGCAGGCCAGGCAGCAGCAAGTGCAGTCGTCCCTGGATAATCTCGGTTAAGTTTGGGCGGTGCACCGCGAAACCAGCAATCCGTCTGCGGTAAAAATGACCTATTCCATGACCCTCGCTGAAAAAAAACGCGCCCTGGCGTGTGCCACGGAAGCAGTCCGAGCTGCGGGGCAATTAATGCGTCGCCATCTCGGTTCCCCCAAGAAGATCAACAGTTCCACGCAGCACGACATCAAACTGGAATTGGATGTGCGCTGCCAAAAGTTGATCGAGCGCACGTTGCGCGCCACGTTTCCCGACGTCGCGGTTCTCGGCGAAGAGGGCGTGCTGGGCGATCCGCAATCCGCCCGGCGCTGGGTGGTGGATCCGATCGATGGCACGGTGAATTTCACCTACGGCATCCCGCATGCCTGCGTGTCGATCGCGCTCCAAACCCGGAACCCGGAACGGAGCACTCGGAAAACGCCAGCGGAGTTCACGACCCAAATCGGTGTGGTTTACGATCCGTTCCTCGATGAGCTGTGGACCGCCATTCAGGGACAGCCGGCCCGATTGAATGGCCGACGAATTCGCGTGAGTCGTCGAACCAAGCTGGCGGAGGCCATCATTGCCATGGGTTTCGCCAAAGACCAGACCACCCTGGCAAAGATGCTGCCGGTTTTTCACGCGCTGGTTCCGCGCGTCCGCAAAATCCGCCTGCTGGGCGCCGCCGCGCTCTCCCTGACCTGGGTCGCGGCAGGGCGCATGGATGCCTACCAGGAATGCGGCATTCGCCTGTGGGACATCGCGGCGGGCGGTCTTATTGTGGAATGCGCGGGTGGCGAATTCTGGCGGCGGCCCATTGCCGGTGAGCATGCGTACGAGCTGTGCGCGAGCAATGGCCGGCTGCGAAGCCAGTTGGAAAAAGTGGCGAAAAACACTCGCGCGAATTCGATCAGCGCGTAGCCCGGCGGGCGAAGGCCGAGGCGTGGACGAAACTGCGGAACAATTCGAGGAACTTCGGATAGCGGTCATACAACCGTTCCGGATGAAATTGCACCGACTGCAAATAAGGCAATTGATCAAGGTGCTTAAGCTCGAGGGCTTCAATCACGCCATCGTCACTTTGGGCCGAGACAGCCAAAATGGGCGCGACGCGTCCGACCGACTGGTGATGGGTGCTGTTCACTCCGATGCGGGCGCAGCCGAGGAATCCGGCCAACTGCGAACCCGGCGTCAACGTCACGTCATGGACCGGTTCGGTTTTGCGATCCATGCGGCGATGATCGAGGGCCTGGGGCAGCTGCGACGGTATATCCACCACTAATGTTCCACCGAGCGCGATGTTCAACATTTGGTGACCCCGACAAATGGCCAGCAGCGGCTTGTGCTGGCGAAAGGCTTCGTCGATCAACTGGAGCTCGAGCAAGTCCCGTTCCGGCTCGGGTGCGCTGACGGTTCGCGCCAGCTTTTCCGGCACATTCGAAGCATACAATTTCGTTTGCACGTCATCGCCACCAGTGAGCATCACCCCATCGGCGCGCTCTACAAAGGCCGCGGTACGCGCCGCATCCGGCTCGCAGGGGAGAATCAGCGGCAGGCCACCCGCCGCCAGAATCGCCTGGGCATAACGGTTGGAGAGGCTGATCGAGGCGTCGGCAAACTCCACGCCGTGGCGCTGTGTGCTCGGGGCAATCAGGATGAGCGGAGCGTCGGCCATCGAGGGTCAGGTTAGTTCTACTCAGGGAATTCGACCTCGGGAAACCGCTCCCGGATCGCCTTTTTGATCCGCGCTTCCTCTTCGGGGCGCAGGAGCCGGCGCTGGATTTTACGATGCACGGCGTCCAGCAATTCCAGCCAGTCTTCCAGCAGCGGTTCGAGCACCGCCTGCCATTGCTCGAAGCGTTTCTCGCGCTCATAAAACCTCCAGCGGTCACCGACGTGCTGCGCATAGACCTCGCGCTTCACGCCCTCCACCGTGCGGCCTTTCCAACCAATTTCTGCTTTCGCGCCCATGTCAGTATTCTTTAATCAGGGAGGCATACGGACCCTTCGCGCACGCCGGAGGAAACCACGCCGCCCGCGAAAAGCGCCGGAGCACCAGCGCACTCCAAATCCTGACGGAACCACGAGGCGCCACGACCCTCGCGCCAGCGTCTTGGACTGCGTGCGCTGCTGCGCCGCTTTCTGCAAACGACTCATCGCCGTCCAAACATGGAACGAACTCTGCCGCTCCAACCTCTGCTCGGTATCCGTGTTGATCCGTTTTCATCGGTGGCAAAACTATTCCGGGAGATCCACGCTCGCCACGGCCAGGGCGGCAATGCCCTCTTCGCGGCCAATGAAACCGAGGTGCTCGTTGGTCGTGGCTTTGATGCCGATCTTTTTGAAATGGATGCCCAGCGCCATCGCGATGTGGATCTTCATGGCCGCGACATGCGGCAGGACTTTGGGCTGCTCCGCGATGATGGTGGCGTCCACATTCACGATTTTCCCGCTGTGAAAATTCACCTGCCGCGCCGCCTCCTCCAAAAATGTCCGGCTCGGCGCACCCCGCCAGCGCGGGTCGGTGTTGGGGAAAAACTGCCCGATGTCCCCCTCGCCAATCGCACCCAGCACCGCATCGCAAATCGCGTGCATTAATACGTCCGCGTCTGAATGGCCATCGAGACCCCGGGGGTGCGCAATCTCCACGCCGCCAAGAATGAGTTTGCGACCCGCCACGAGCGGATGAACATCATAACCGATGCCGACATGTATCATGCCGCCAACCTATGCGCTGCCCGCCAGCCAACCAAGCAAATTATGCTTGCGCCGCCGCGCCGGCAGAGTCTTGGTGCCGGGACTTTCAAGCAGGCGAACCAGTTAAATTGACGGGCGGATGAACCGTGAACGGATAATCGCGCTCGGATTATGCGGCGGGTGGGCAAAACCAACTGAAAAGCGCACCGGCAAATTCAGCCCGGCGGTCGTTTTGGTTCCGTTGCATCACCCAGGACTCGCTTTGGTCGATTCACCTCCGTTGCAAATACCAGGCCGCTTCTTTTGGATCCGGTGAGCCTCTCAACGGTGCGGCGTGAACCATGGCCAATCCTGGTTTAATTGTGCGAAACTCTGCTTGTCTCAAATCCTTAATACCACTACCATCCGGCCCCATGAACATTGACATTAACAAATTTATCGCCCTCCGGGATGCACTTCAAAATGAACAGGCCGTCTTGGAGGCCCGCTTGAAGGTCATCGCGCAAGCGTTGGGGCAATCCAGCCCGGCAACCCCAGCCCCAACCCCAGCCACCACCGGGAAACGGGTGGTCAGTGAGGCAACCCGGGCAAAGATGAAAGCCGCGCAACAGGCCAGGCATGCCAAGGTTGCGGTTGCTAAAACACCCACCCCGGCTGCTGATTCCAAGCAGAAGCGCAAGATGAGTGCCGCCACAAAGGCGAAGCTGTCTGCATCTACAAAAGCGAGATGGGATAAAATCAGGGCTCAGAGGGCGGTCACCCAGCCTGCCGCTATGACGGTCCCTGCACCCAAGAAACGGAAGCTTTCAAAAGCAGGACGGGCCGCCATTATTGCGGGCACCAAGGCCAGATGGGAAAAGATCCGGACTGAGAAAGCGGCTCAGTCGAAGAAGTAGATTGGGATGAAAGCAATCAAGAGTGGCCAACAGTGGAAAACGGCAACTTCGCGGCTGGAAATCACCACGCTGGGAAAAACCTTGGTTCATTTTCGCATCTTCAAAGGCAATTATGCGAGAAGCACCCAGACCGGTTTGCTCAATCAGGACTCCTTCAAGGAATATCTGAAACGAAACAAGGCAGTGTTGGTCAGCGACTGACCGGCCCATCCCAATCCGCAGGAAATGGTTCGGGATGCCGGCCAAGGAAGGTCATCCTTTCAGTTTGCACTCGAGGTGTCACTGTGGTGCAACCTGATGCGCCCGCACTCCTTCAGGGAATCCACTGGCGTCGAGAACGGGAATCCGTTACATCATCGCCATGACCATTCCTCTTCGATGGATGTTCGGCGCCTCTGTGTTCGCCGCCTGTTTCCTTACCGCCGCCGAACCTAAGCCGAACCAGGCTGGCCTCGATCCTGCCAAACTCACGGAGGTTACGCGCCGGATGAAAGCCTTCGTGGACGATGGCACCATTTCCGGCGCCGTCACGCTCGTCGCCCGCCACGGGCAAGTCGCGCACCTGGAAGCCGTGGGCCTTGCGGACGTCGCCGGCCACCAGCCCATGCGCCCGGACCACTTGTTTTGGATCGCCTCAATGACCAAGCCCATCACCGCCCTCGCCGTGTTGATGTTGCAGGATGAAGGAAAACTCAACGTCGAGGATCCGGTGGAAAAATATCTGCCCGAGTTCAAAGGGCAGTGGCTCGTCGACCGCCGCGCGACCGACACGCTGACCCTGAAGCGGCCGGCGCGACCCATCACGCTCCGCGACTTGCTCACTCACACGTCCGGCCTGGGCGATGTGCCCACGCCCCGGCCGGATTGTTCACTGGCGGAACTGGCCATGGCCTATTCGCAACAACCGCTCCGGTTTCCGCCCGGCAGCAAATGGGAATACAGCAACGCCGGCATCAACACGCTGGGTCGGCTGGTCGAGGTGGCCTCCGGACAGAAATTCGCCGACTTCTTGGAGCAGCGCATTCTCCAACCGCTGGGCATGACCGACACGACCTTCTGGCCCACCCCAGCCCAGGCTGCGCGCATCGCCCAATCTTACAAGCCCAAGACCGGCGGCGGATTGGAAGCGACGGAAGTCTATTTTCTCAAGGGCGGCCTCAGCGATCGCACGCGCACGGCGTTCCCGGCGGGCGGACTCTATTCGACCGCGCGCGACATGGGACGTTTTTACCAAATGACGCTCAATGGTGGCACACTCGACGGCAAGCGCATTATCTCCAAGGAATCGCTCGCGCTCACGACCCGCACGCAGTCCGGCGACATCAAGACCGGCTTCGTGGACGGCATGAGCTGGGGTTTTGG
>JAYTXL010000132.1:0-5503 GCA_043742955.1 Verrucomicrobiota bacterium
TTGGGGTCGGGAATATCGCGCCAGCGGACGCGTCCGATGCCTTCTCCGGCGGCCTCGGCGGCCACCACAATCAAGGCCTTGGCCACCGTTTGGCGGCCACCGCAGGGCAAACAGATAGACTCGGCACTCCGCTTCATCGCTGAAGCACCGTTCCAGTTCCAGCAGCGGGCGCGGAAAGTCCTCGGTCATCCCACAAAATACTACCCCTGGGGGCCTGTGGAGTCACGTAAATACCCCTAACCGCTTTGACATCGGCGGTTGGTTTGATAGGTTTGCCGCTCGCCGCGGGGAGTCCCGCGCTACCCTTAAATGCACGGTCATCGAATCATGGTGCCTGAATTTGCCTTAACGGCTTGCAACACCACCGCTTTGCTGCGGGGGCGACGCGTTCCCTTACACTCCCGGGTATGAACGCCAGCGCCAGCAAATTGCCTTCCGACGTCGGCTGGTGGAGCCCCAATGGCACGCCACCGACAACGGACCAGCAGTACCTGCGGCGGGCGATCGGTGACATCCGGCACGCGATTACTCTAGTCGAAGCCGGCGGGCGGCTCGCGGTCGGGGAAGGCGGCATTGGGCAATTGGGCAGGAAATCTGCCGTCAGCGGCGCCCTACCCATGGCTGCCTACGCGGCCGCCTGTCCGTTGGAGAATTTGGGGGACCGTACCTTTTGCACGGACCACCGGATCCGTTATGCCTACGTCGCCGGAGCGATGGCGAACGGCATTGGCTCGGCCGACATTGTCGAAGCCATGAGCCGGGGCGGCATGCTGGGCTTCTTCGGCGCGGGTGGACTGCCACTGAAAACGGTGGAGTCCGCCATCGAACGGATTCAAAAGTCACTGGGCGACAAGCCGTACGGGTTCAACTTGATCCATAGCCCGAACGAGCCGGATTTGGAAGCGGCCGTGGTGGAGCTATTTCTGAGACGGGGGGTCAAACTGGTGGAAGCCTCGGCCTTCCTGAATCTCACCCTGCCGGTGGTGCGATATCGGGTCCGGGGCATTCATCAGGATGCCGCGGGGCACATCATTACCCCGAACCGGATCATCGCCAAAGTATCGCGGGTGGAGGTAGCCACTCACTTTCTGTCGCCGCCGCCGAAAAATTTTCTCAACGCCCTGGTGCAGCTGGGTGAAATCACGGATGAACAGGCACGGCTCGCCGAACAAATTCCGATGGCGCAGGACCTGACCGCCGAGGCGGATTCGGGTGGCCACACGGATAATCGCCCGGCGATTTCGCTGCTGCCCAGCATGCTCGCCCTGCGCGACCGGCTACAATCCCAGTATCAATATGAGCAGCCGCTGCGGGTGGGCGCGGCGGGCGGAATCGCCACGCCAGCCTCGGCGGCGGCGGCTTTCGCGATGGGAGCGGCCTACCTCGTCAGCGGGTCCATCAACCAGGCCTGCGTCGAGTCCGGCTCGTGCGATCAGGTGCGCAAGATGCTCACCCAAGCGCAGCAAGCCGACGTCGCGATGGCCCCGGCGGGAGACATGTTTGAAATGGGGGTCAAGGTTCAGGTGCTCAAGCGCGGGACCATGTTTCCCATGCGCGCGGCCAAACTTTACGAACTCTATCGCGCCCACGACCGTTTGGAATCCATTCCACCCGCCGAGCGCACCGTGTTGGAGAAGCAGTTTTTCCGGGCGACGCTGGAGGATACCTGGGCGCAAACCCGTGAATTTTTCCGGGTGCGGGATCCCAGTCAGGTTCAACGCGCCGAACAGGATCCCAAACATAAAATGGCGCTCGTATTTCGTAGTTACCTCGGCCAAAGTTCGCGCTGGGCGAACGCCGGTGAGCCGTCCCGCGTCATGGATTACCAGATTTGGTGCGGCCCGGCGATGGGGGCATTCAACGAATGGGTCAAAGGCTCATTTCTCGAACTGCCCGAAAACCGTCGCGTCGTGACGGTGGGCTTGAATATTTTGTACGGGGCGGCGGTCGCCTTGCGCCTGCAGTCTTTGCGCAGCCAGGGCATCCGTCTGTCCGCTGAATTGATGAGTGCACGCCCGCTCGAGCCGGAAGCCTTGAATGAAGTTTTGAATGCATGAAAGATAAGTCCGCAGCGTCCGCCCAGCCCGATTCGGCGACCCCCATCGCCATCATCGGCATCAGCTGCATTTTCCCGAAAGCCGACCATCTGCAGGCCTACTGGGCCAACATCAAAAACGGAGTGGACGCCATCACGGCGGTGCCGGAAAGCACGCATTGGAAAATTGCCGATTTTTTTGACCACGACCCCAAGTCCCCGGACCGCACCTACGCCGCGCGCGGTGGTTTCCTGTCCCCGGTGAACTTCGACCCGCTGGACTTCGGGATTTCTCCGAAGGACATCGAAGCCACGGACACGACGCAGCTGCTGGGTCTGGTCGCCGCCAAGCAGGCGATGCAGGACGCGGGCTATGGCGATGGCAAGGACTTCAACCGCGAGCGAACCAGCGTCATCCTGGGCGTCACCGGCACGCTGGAACTGGTCATTCCGCTGGGCGCACGGCTCGGCCATCCGATCTGGCGGCGCGCCCTGCAGGAAGCGGGCGTGGATCAAAACGTCGCCGAGGATGTGGTGCAGCGGATTGCGGATTCGTACGTGGGCTGGCAGGAGAATTCCTTTCCCGGGCTGCTCGGCAACGTGACGGCCGGCCGGATCGCCAACCGGTTGAATCTGGGTGGCACCAATTGCGTGGTGGACGCGGCCTGCGCCAGCTCGCTCAGCGCGCTGCATCTGGCGGGACTGGAACTGGCGGCGGGCCGCTCCGACGTGGTCATTGCGGGCGGCGTGGACACGTTCAACGATATTTTCATGTATATGTGCTTCAGCAAGACCCCGGCGCTTTCGCCGACGGGCAATGCGAAGCCGTTCGCGAGCGATGGGGATGGCACCATTCTGGGCGAGGGCCTGGGCATGGTGGTGCTCAAGCGACTCGCGGATGCCCAGCGCGATGGCGACAAGATCTACGCCGTCATCAAGGGCATCGGATCCTCCAGCGATGGCAAAGGCAATGCCGTTTACGCGCCCAGCTCCAGCGGACAAACCCAAGCCCTGCGCCGCGCGTACCAACTGGGTGGCGTCACCCCCGACACCATCGAACTGCTGGAGGCGCACGGCACCGGCACCAAGGTGGGCGACGCCACGGAAGTCACCGCGCTGACCGAGGTGTATGGGGAGTCACAGGGCGAGGGCAGCTGGTGCGCGCTCGGCTCGGTGAAGTCGCAGATTGGCCATACCAAGGCCGCGGCGGGAGTTGCCGGGTTGATCAAAGCCGCGCTGGCCTTGCACCACAAGGTGCTGCCGCCCACGATCAAAGTCAGCCAGCCCATTGAGCCGGCGGCCCCGGGAAAATCACCGTTTTACGTCAACACCCAAAAACGCCCGTGGCTAAAACGCGCCGGCCATCCGCGCCGCGCCGCCGTCAGCGCCTTTGGTTTCGGCGGTAGCAATTTCCATTGCGTGCTCGAGGAGCATGCGACGACAAATGCCACGCCGGATTGGGATGATGACCTTCAAATTCTGGCGTTCTCCAGCAAGGATTTTTCCACCTTACAAAAATCCCTGGCCACGGAAGCAGGCAATCAGCCATGGGAGGATTTCAGCCGTCGCGCCGTCGAAACGCGGAGGCATTTCAGCAGCCGTCATTCTTTCCGATTACTGCTCGTCGTTGAGCGCGGACAGACCGATCTTCCAAAGTTGCTGACCGCGGCGCAGGCAATGCTGGCGAAGTATCCGGAGAAAAATTCCTGGACGCTGCCCGAAGGCGCTGCGTTCGGGAGCCAGCCGGCGACGGGCAAGCTGGGCATCCTTTTTCCCGGCCAGGGTTCTCAGTATGTCGGGATGATGCGCGATCTGGCCTGCCAGTTTCCGCAGATGCAGGAAACCCTTTCGCAAGCCGACACCGTTTTCGCTGAAGAAAAGCTCGCACCGGGCCGGCCACGTCTCAGCGATTACATTTACCCGCACCCGGCGTTCAACAACGAGGCCCGGCTCGCCCAGGATTTGGACCTCCGCGCGACCGATATTGCCCAGCCGGCCATCGGGGCGGTCAGCCTCGGCGCGCTCCGGGTGCTGGAATCATTTGGGGTCGTCCCCGAGGCAGCCGCTGGCCATAGCTACGGTGAACTGCTGGCCCTGTGTGCCGCCGGCCGCATCGAATCCGAGACGCTGCACAAGCTTTCCAATTTGCGCGGGCGTTTGATGGCCGGGGCTAATGGCGCCGGCGAACGCGGCGCTATGCTGGCGGTCAAAGCCCCGTTCGAAACCATTCAGCAATTCATCACCACGGAAAAATTTGACCTGGTAATCGCCAACCGCAACGCGCCCGACCAATCCGTCCTGGCGGGCGCCACGCAGGATATTGACCGGGCGTCCCAACGGTTGGAGCAGCAATCCGTTTGGAATCGCCGACTGCCGGTGGCCGCCGCATTCCACAGCCCGCTGGTCGCGGGCGCCCAGCAACCATTTCAAGAAGCCCTGGCAGGCATCACCATCGCTCCGGCGCGGATTCCGGTGTTTGCCAATACCACGGCCCGCGAGTATCCGAAACCGGCGGAACAGGCGCGGACACTCCTGGCCGGACAACTGGCAAATCCCGTGGATTTCGTTGCCGAAATAACAGCGATGTTTGACGCGGGCGTCACCACGTTTGTCGAGGTGGGTCCGGGACCCACCTTGACTGGTTTGGTGCAATCGATCCTCCGGGACCGGGACGTGGCCGCTTTGGCCCTCGACGCCTCGAAGGGCCGCCGGTCCGGCGCTTATGATCTGGCCAATGCCTTGATTCGCATCGCCGCCCTCGGCCATTCCATCGATCTCTCCCGCTGGGATGAAGGAAACCCCACCCCGGCCAACGAAAACCGTAAAGGCAAGGCGAGGCTGACCATTCCCATTTGCGGCGCGAACCAGATGGCCCCCAAACCCAAGCGTCCACCGCTAGCTGCAAAACCGTTGGGGACACCCTCGTTGGTTGCCCCCGTGGACCCCGCAACAAAACCAGGGAAACCACCTGCCGCCAGCGGGCCAATATTCACCCCGGCCGCTCCTCAAAACGGGACAGCTCCGTTGCCGGGCAACCTGCAAGAAGCGCTGCGAGCCACGCGGGAAAGCCTGACAGCGATGCAACAGCTACAGGAACAAACCGCCCAATTGCACCGTCAATTCCTGGCAGGCCAGGAGGCGGCCCAACGAACATTCCAAGCCCTCCTGGAACAACAGCAGCGGATGATTTTTGGATCTGGTGGCGCGCTCGCTCCCGCCCCGATGCCTGCACCCGTTGCGACCGCTCCGGTCTTTGCCGTCGCAAAAAAATCGGCTCCCGTTTCCCCGCCAGCGCCTACGCCGGTTGAAATTCCGAGCGCACCTCCGCACCCCGCCAGCGACCAACCCGTGCGGGTCGCCCAGGTTTTACTGGCCGTCGTTTCCGAAAAAACCGGTTACCCGACCGAAATGTTGAATTTGGAAATGGGTTTGGATTCGGATCTGGGCATTGATTCCATCAAGCGCGTG
>JAYTXL010000133.1:0-7702 GCA_043742955.1 Verrucomicrobiota bacterium
CAGGAACTGCGCCTGATTTGCTTTATTGATCAGCGGACCGATCAGACCTATGAGTTTCTAACCAACGAGAAGGATTTGCCGCCCGGGGTGCTGGCCGAATTGTATCGGCGGCGATGGGACGTGGAAAAGGTGTTCGACGAGTTGAAGAACAAACTGGGCCAGAAGAAAGCCTGGGGCTCGGGCCTGGTGGCCAAGGAGACGCAGGCCCAGTTTGCCGTGCTGACCCACAACCTGATGCTGCTCTACGAAGGGGCGCTGGCCCAGCGCCACGGGGTGGAGAACCAGGCCGAGGACAAACGGCGCGCTCAACGCACAAGCGATGAGGTCGGGGCGGCCCAGCGGAAGCGAGTGCGTTTGCCCAGCCTGCTTTTACCGGCCCGTCGGGCCACGCACCGGAGCGTGAAGTTCATTCGCTGGCTGCGCCATTCCCTGCATGATCGACTCGCGGAAACCGCCGCTGTGCCCCGTCGCAAGCTCCTCTATGCCTCTCTTTAGCCCCCAAAATCCCAACACCAATGCCTTCCTCGATCTTTTCTGTGGTTGCGGAGGATTCACGCTCGGTCTGGAGCGTGCTGGTTTCCGCTGTCTGGCGGCGGTTGATTTCAACGAGGAGGCCGTTACCACATTCAAAGCGAACTTCAGCAAGGACACGCTCGCTCTTCACAAAGACCTCACCAAATTCTCACCTGCCAAACTCGCCGCAAAGCTCGGCGTGAACTCCGTGGACGTGATTGTCGGTGGCCCGCCGTGTCAGGGATTCAGCACCGTGCGGCAGGTGGACTCGGCCAATCACGGCTCGCGTGTCCGCAAGGACAAGCGCCGCTACCTCTACCGTATCTACTTGGAATACGTGGCCGCCTTTCGTCCGCGTGTGTTTGTGATGGAAAACGTCCTCGGCATTCAGAGCGCCGCGAAAGGCAAGTTCTTCACGCAAGTACAAGCCGAGGCTCGCGCGCTAGGCTACCGGGTGCAGGCCCAGGTCGAGGAGTCGTGGAAACTTGGCGTTCCGCAGTCGCGCCGCCGCCAGTTGGTCATCGGCGTGCGCAACGATATTCCCGGTTACTTCCCAAGCGAACTCGCCCCTGCGAAGCGCGCCTTCGGAACGCCGGTCTCCGACCCGGCGAGTCCATCGTCCGCCAAGCAGGCCGGGCCGGAGGCCGGCGCTCCGAAATTGTGGGACGCCATCGGCGATTTGCCACCTCTCGCCGCCGGCGCGGGTATGGAAGAATGTGATTATGACCTTGCCCGTCGTGTCGCACATATCGCCACGCGAGGCGAAGCCGCGCAACACTACCTGGAAAGCATTCTGGAAATATCTCGCGCCGCCAAACTCACCATGCACCGCGCCCGGCCCCATAACGAAAAGGACTTGCGCGACTTCGCCCGCTTGCGCGAAGGCGAACACAGTGGCGAAGCGGAAGAACGAGGGGAGAAGATGGAGTTTCTCTACAAACGTTCGTGTTTCAAAGACCGTTACAAGCGTCAGCACCGCGAACAACTTTGCTCCACCATCGTCGCGCATCTCAGCAAGGACGGCTTGGGTTTCATTCACCCGACGCAGAACCGTTCACTCACACCGCGCGAAGCAGCCCGCATCCAGAGTTTCCCGGACTGGTATCAGTTTCCCATCGCCCGCACTCATCAATTCAGGCTCATCGGCAATGCAGTGCCGCCTTTGGTGGCCGAGGCTGTTGGAGAGGAATTGAACGCGTTTCTGTCCGGCGAACAGGTGGAATCCGGGGCCGTGGTTTGGGAGCTGGATTCATTGCCGACATCCGAGACTGATGCAGTCGAGTGGTTGCGCCCGCTGCTTGATATGCCTCCAATCGCCCTTCGCCATCTTGATGATGTGGAATTCAAACGGGCATGGTTCAGCATCGCGTTCCTTTACGCCGGACTCCATCCAGATGGTGCGCTCGATCACGGCGAAGCCATCCTGCGAGACGGCCAGAAGGATTATCCGACCGTCAGCAAGATCGAACCGCGCCTGTTGGCTCCTTACTACGAGCGCAGCGGCTGGCCCGTCGTTCTCGCCCCTATCGCCCGCGAAGCGTGGCGGCGGTATCGGAACAAGGAATTGCGCGAGGAAGAATTCTACTGCTCCGAAGCGCAGATGGCCGGCATGTGCCACCGCAACCCCGACCTCGCCGAAAGCGTGACACGAGGTCGCGCCTCAATGCGGCGAGACATCCTTCAGTTTGAAATCAACCAACGGGATGGAAACTCGATGAACTGAGGCAAACCAAAAGAAGGGAAAACAATGTCCGCAGAATGGCACTTCAACGAATTGCAGCCGGGTAATAAAGACCGCCAGCCAACACAGGGAGAATTCTTCGCAACGGACGCCATAAGTTCCGTGGCTGAAGCCCTTGTGCGAGAGAGCATTCAGAACTCACTTGATGCCGGAATCGAAAACTCTGGAAAACCCGTGCGAGTCCGATTCTATCTTGGGACTGGAGACCATGCTCTGCCCGCAAACGAGGCACGCAAGTATTTCAGAGACGGCTGGAAGCATTTCACCGCCGAGGGAAATGGCTTGGATGACGTTCCTGAACCCGGAGCATCCTGCCCATTCCTAGTCGTGGAAGACTTTGAGACCACGGGACTGACCGGCAACGTGAATCAGTGGCGTCACACACCGGGCGGGAAGAATTGCTTTTATTACTTCTTTCGCACCGAGGGGCGGTCTGGCAAGGGCGAGGAAGATCGCGGTCGCTGGGGCATCGGCAAGTACGTGTTTCCGCGGTCGAGCCGGATCAATGCGTTCATTGCCGTCACGGTTCGTGACGACGACAAGAAGCGGTTGCTGATGGGACAGGCGGTCTTGAAGTCGCACACTATTGGGAAAAGATACTTCGTCCCAGACGGCGACTACGGGCGACCAAACGGTGACGGACTTGTTCTTCCTATCGGCGAGCGCAAGTTCATCGAACAGTTTAACGAAGATTTCGGACTCAAACGCAGAACGGAATCCGGCTTATCCGTCGTGGTGCCATGGATTGACCAGGAAATCGACGCGAGAACTTTGCTGCGTGCCGTGATCGAAGATTACTTTTTCCCAATCCTTACCGGAGAGTTGGGCGTCATCGTTGCCACGGGTGATTCTGAAATTGAAGTCACCAAAGATACTCTCGACTCCACCAGCAAGACACTCGGCGATGAGTTTGCAAAGAAGATGCTGCCATTGCTCCAGCTCGCCAATTGGGCGCGCGAACAGGGAACTGACGGCATCATCCGGCTGGCATCTGCAAATCCAGAGCGACCGAAATGGGAATCAACTCTCATTCCGCCCGAACTCGTGACAATGCTTCGGCAGAAGTTCCGTGCCGGGGAAAAGCTGGCCATCGAGATTCCTCTAACCGTTCGCGAGCGCGGCGTTCCCGACCGGGAATCTCGATTCCGAATCTATCTGGTCAACGACGGGAGCGACGATTGCGCTCCAGTCTTCATTCGGGACGGAATCATTATTTCAGATGTGCATGGGAAATGGGCGCAGGGTGTTCGTTCGCTGGTGGTCGTCGAGCACTCACCTCTGGCGAAACTTCTCGGCGATTCGGAAAACCCAGCTCACACACAATGGCAAAAAGAGCGAGAGCACTTCCGCCACAAATACTTTTACGGAAAATCGTACATCGATTTCGTGACCCAGAGCGTTGCGATGTTCGTCCGTTACCTGAACGAATCGGACCAGCAGCCCGACAAGGATTTGCTGCGCGAGATTTTTTCGATTCCGAAGCGGCCAGAATCCTCAGAGCCGAAAGAGAAATCCCGCCCACGAAAGCGCAACAAGGGCGAGGTGGTGAATGTTGATCTCAAAGTGGAACCAACAAAACGTCGTTTCACTTTATCCAAAGTGGCCGGCGGTTTCACCGTTACCAAGGGCGCGGAGGGCGCACCAATTCCAAGCGGGTTGGAGATCGCCGTTGCCTACGACCGTCGGCGCGGGAGTCCCTTGAAGAAATACGCGCCAGCCGACTTCAAACTCGACGAGAAACCGATTGCCGTGGAAACCGAAGGGATGACCGTCGAGGAACGCGAATTGAACCGGCTCGTGGTGAAGGTAACAGACGCGGAGTTTCGCCTGACCCTGACCGGCTTTGATGAGAACCGTGATTTGTTCGTGAACGTAGATGTGAAAGAGGAGGCTGACCATGATTCGGAGACTTAATTACACGGGCCGCATTAAAGTGCATCGGGCCGATTTGCGTCTGGGGACGCGAGAAATCGGCGGTGCGCTGAGTTTCGACGCAGACCTGCGTCTGATCGACTATGAGCTTCCAGCCGAGGCACTGGTGTTCGTGGAGGCATATCGGCAGACCACCTGGATGCGGTTTGCCTTCGGCACGGTTGCCGCGATGCGGCCCCCTGTTGACTGCTGGTTGCACGAATTTGATTCTCCTGACGGCATCCTGTTCCGCGTAAAAGTAACACAAGCGCGGGATGAGCATGTGTTGCTCGCCGTCGCGGATCGCATCCCGCTGGCTCAACCGGATCAGGATGCAGATCAAGAAAGCCTGCTGGAAGCCGTGCCCGCCGAATTGGGTGATGAACTGTGGCGGCTTGATTGGGGCGTTGAACCCCGGTTGCTGGTGAACATCTCGGCTGCGGCGGACTGGCGGCAACTGGCGAAATCGCCCGTGTTTCTTGGCTTGGTGTATCCCCAAGTGCTGCGGGAGATACTCGGATGCGTGCTCAACGAACACGGCCACCGGGACATCGACGACGATTCGGATTGGCGCTCGAAATGGTTGCGCTTCGCCACGCTATTGCCGGGTGTGGACCCAGAACTGCCAGCCAAAGACGCGGAGCCAGATGATACAAGACGCTGGACGGATGACGCCGTGGCAGCGTTCGCAAAGAAGCTATCATTGAAGGAGAAATTCAAGACCGCTTGGGAAAAGAAGGAGGGCGCATGAAAGTGGCACGATTGAATGCAAGTGGGCTGACAACATTCGCCGGCTGGCTGGACTCGTTAAAGGTCGACGGATCAATTCAGGCACCAACAGCACTGTTGATAGACGATCAGAACACCGAGCCTTTGAGTGCAGAGGTGCAAGTGGAACAGCGCAGCTTCACGAACCGTTTCGAGGTAGCGGAGTATTTGCACACGCAATTTTCCGCAGCGGGACTCATGGACGTACAACGCGATGCTGGTTTGTGGGCCTGGCTGTCGCTGTTCTACTTTGATTCTGTGTGCCCATCCGGCAAGGGCGATGTGCGCAAGCCGGGTGCATTGGCACGGCACATACCAGAGCCGGGAAACTTCCAGCGTTACTACCGGCATCTGCTGGCAGGGCCGTATCGCATTTACCGTACACATCGGGATGCACCTCACCGCGCGTTCGCGCTGCTTTGCCAGCCGGTTGATTCCCCAGGTGACGTGGTGGAGCAGCTTGCGTCACGTCAGGAAATCGTCACCAATCCGGGCATCCTCGAACTTGCGACGAAGCTCTACGTGGATACCACGACTGAACGCCTCAAACCGCGAGCCGGTAGCAAGTCCAGCGGTTCCGCTCGCCGCCTCATCGACGTTCTCGACCAATTCGATCTTACTTGGGATCTCTACGCTTCGACCGGCGATGAGCTGGCAGCGGTGATGCCGAAGGAATTTGGCAGCTTTCTGAAATAGGCGTTCGACTCGGTCATAGAGACATGCCCGACGGCTCCACCAAGGCCAGAGGCAGCGAAGTGATGTCGCGCATTCGCGGGTACGGCCGGAATTGAAGCTGGCACCGGCGGATGCGGTGTGGCATTTTCTGGCGCGCATCATTACCAGGAGAAACAGGTTCGCAACGCCATCCGAAAGGCCAGCCTATGAAAGCTCAAGACCAGTATTTGAAGTTTGTGCGATGGGAGGAGGCGGACGGGTTGTATGTGTGTTACTGCCCGGACCTGTTTCCGTTCGGAGGGGTCTGTCATGGCGCGACGGAGGAGGAAACCTACCGCCAACTCACCGCGTTGGTGGCGGAGAAGGTGGAGGATTTGCAACGGGCGGGCAAAGAACTGCCACCGCCGAGCACCCGGCCCATGCGTGATGCCGTCCCGGCGTAGGTCCGTGACGGACGTCTTTACCAAGGACAGGTGCCGGAAATTGATGGGGCGCATTCGGGATGTGCTACTGGAAATTGCCAATCAGAACCCGGACATCGTCGCCTGCAATCAGTCGGCATTGGATGGCGCGATGTTGCTCGACCGCATGGAGGACGAAGATGCCCGCCGTCAATCCCGGTGAAGTCTGGATGACGGATTTCGGAATGTCGGCCACTCCCGTGATGATTGCCGATCATCTCTTCAATGACGTCGCGTGGGATCATGGCATCGAATGGCCAAAGCTCACGGCACTAGCGCAAAATAAATGCTCAAGGAAATCAGCGTGCTTACTACCAGCGCAGCGACGCCCCAAGCCCGCCACTTTGGAACCAACAACCACAGAACAATGCCGGTCACGGAACTGATGAAAATCAAAAGGCAGGTGATGTCCATCAGCAACCTCCAGCCAGGCCCGGCGTTGGTCCCGCGATGCAAGTCGCCAAGTCGTGCCATCAAACCATAGATTTCGCGATTGACCTCGGCGTGGCCGGACTCGCGATTAATGACAGCGTCGGTGCGATGGCCTGGCGCCTTGAAGACCAGTTGTATTTGGTCGCCTTGGACATCGAACGAAGCCAGAGTGCCGCCCGCGTGGAATTCGGCCCGAAGTTTTTCCACGACCGCCAGCTTGTCGGGTTCGCGCAACATGGCGGCTGGAAATGTGCCTTCCATTTTTTTCACGTGGGACACATCGAGGCCAAACCAACTATCATGATTGAGCACAAAACCCGTCACGGCAAAAAATAGAACCGTCAATAGTCCCAGCAGGGAGAAATAAATGTGGAATGTTCGCGACCATTTACGGTAGAGGAGCCGCAGGTGATGCTGCGTCATGGCGTGGGGGTGGGTGCTGCGGGAGGACCATAGGAAACCTCGGCCTTCTCGTATTCCCGTCCGTCCGGAATGGTCGCCTGGACCGGTTCCTTGCCGCACACGATGCTGGCACTCTTGGAATCATGTCCACCATGTTCCCGGGCGACTTCCAGGTTCACCGTGTAGGTGCCGGGAGGCAGCGGATTGCCAGCATCATCGCGCCCGTCCCACACGACCGAGTGGTGTCCCCGGGTGCGGGTTGCCCGAGTGACGGCATCCACCAAGGCAGGATTGCCTTGGCCAATCTTCCACCACGCGTTCATGTCCCGGAAATATTTCGGTTTGCTCGCCCAGAAGGTGACAGTGCGAACGGGCTTGCCTTCGGCATCCTGAATCCAGACGGCGACATACGGATGCTTGCCACCCGGCGGTGTTGTCAAAGTAAAGTCGAGTCTCGCCTGGAATCCTTTGGGCCAAAGACTGGGTTTCACGGGTTTCGCCTTCTCTTTCGCCGGAAGCTCCAGTGCGGCAAAACCAACGCTCCGGTATTCACTGCCGTTCGCCGCGACAATGAGGCACTCCACACCCGGTGTCTCTCGGACAAGCCGCAGTCCCTCCTCAGGGCTCAGGACGCAAAGAGTGGTGGCGAGGGCGTTCGCGGTGGCATTGTCCCTGGCCACGACCGTGGCACTGAGGGCACTAGAAGCCGGCCACCCCGTGCGGGGATCAAGGATGTGCGAGTAATGCTTTCCTCCAATGTCAAAGCCCCGTTCATAGGCCCCGCTGGTGGAAATGGCGC
>JAYTXL010000134.1:0-2059 GCA_043742955.1 Verrucomicrobiota bacterium
TCTGCCCGGCACACTCGAACTGGCCGAGCGATTTGCTCAGGAGATGGCGGGAGTTTTCGGCGAGCCGGTCGAGCGGGGCGAGCAGCCGATCCAGGGACCTCTTTTCGGGAATCGAGTTCACGGTGGTGACAGGGTTGGTTTGCCGCAGCGTGGTTTTCATGAGTTGTCAGAGTTAAATCATCGGTTGGGGCGACGGCGGGAATACACACCCGCCGCCGCCGGGGAACCCGATCATTTTTGGATGATCTGGTCAAAAATACCGCCGTCGGCGAAGTGCTTCGGATGGGCTTTCTTCCAGCCACCAAAGACTTCATCAATGGTGAAAAGTTGCACCTTGGAAAACTGGCGTGCGTACTTGGCTAATGCCTTTTCGGAACGTGGACGGTAATAGTTTTTGCCGGCAATGTCCTGACCTTTGTCCGAATAGAGATATTCCAGGTACGCCTTCGCCACCGCTTCGTTGCCGCGCCTTTTGGCGACCTTGTCCACGAGCGAAACGGTCGGCTCGGCCAGGATGCTCACCGCAGGCGTGATGATCTCAAACTTGCCCGGCCCGGCCTCTTTCAATGAAGCGTAGGCCTCGTTCTCCCAGTTGACGAGCACGTCGCCAATCCCGCGTTGGATAAACGTGGTGGTCGCACCGCGCGCGCCGGTATCAAAGACCGGGACATTTTTATAAAATTTGGCGACGAACTCCCTGGCTTTCACCTCGTCGCCATTGTGCTTCTTGAACGCGTAGCCCCAGGCCGCCAGATAAGTCCAACGCGCCGCCCCTGAAGTCTTGGGATTCGCCGGAATAATGCCGATGCCAGGTTTCACGAGGTCGTCCCAATCCTTGATGGCTTTCGGGTTTCCTTTGCGGACCAGGAACACAATGGTCGAAGTATAGGGCGCGCTATTGTGGGGCAGACGATTCTGCCAATCGCCCGGCAGCAGCCGGCCTTTTTCGGCGATGGCATCCACGTCGTGGGCCAGGGCCAGCGTGACGACATCCGCCTGCAAGCCGTCCACGACGCTGCGGGCCTGCTTGCCCGAACCACCGTGCGATTGTTGGATGGTGACTTTGTCGCCGGTTTTCGCCTGCCAATACTTGGCGAAGGCCGGGTTGAATTCCTGGTACAATTCCCGTGTGGGATCATACGAAACATTTAATAGGGTGACGTCTTTGGCAGCGACGTGGCCCAGGCCCAAGAGGGCCGAGGCCGACAGGATCAGAACCAGTTTGGCGCGGGGAATGATTTTCATATTTGGGGATGGTAATAATTTTTCTGTCGGACGTTAGAAGCTGAATTGCACCCGACTTACGACGAAGGATTCGCCGGTCACCAGCAACGGCGACGGTGCCCCGCCCTTGAAGTCCGTGTGTTCGTAATCCAGGGTCAGTTTGATATTTCGGTTCAGGTGCCAGTTGGCGCCCACGCCCCAAGACGTCGCCAGGGTGGCGTTCTTGGTCGGATCGGCGAAGATCGGAAAATTGGCATCATCCACATCCAGTTGCCCGATCCGGGCCGTGAGTTCGAGGGCGCCCCACCCCTCGCCGCCCAGCGTCAGCGGTTTTCTCGGGACGACCGCCTTGAAGGAATTGTCCTCGCCGGTGACAAACCATGAACCCGCCACCTGCCACGCGGTATTCTTGGTGTTCACCGTCTTCCCGGCACCCGCGCCACCGCTGTTCTGGCTGAGTCTCTGCGAAGAAATGACATACTCGCCAAACAAACCGAAGGGGCCGTAATAATAATAGGCCTGGGGAGCAAACCGCCATTTGTCCCCGTTCATCCCCACGTTGGGCTTGGTGGGATCCACGCCGCCCGCTTTGGTGGCGTCTGCGTTACTGCGGAAGGAAAGGAAGTTTTGCTGCCCGGGCGACTTGTAGGCGGAAGGGGCCCCTTGTTGAGGGCCGACCGTGCCGGCGACGCCGAAGCCCAGGCCGCTCAGCCAATCACGATTCGAATTCTTGAATGGGGTGAGGAACAAACGCGCCGCGACATCCTTCTCGCCATTATTATCAAATTCGCTGCTGGCCCCGTCCGCAGTTCCATTGAACACCCCCACGGCATAA
>JAYTXL010000135.1:0-17131 GCA_043742955.1 Verrucomicrobiota bacterium
AACCTGGTCGTCAGCCTCGATGCCGCGCAAAAATCCGTCGCCATCTATACGAACACCGCCCCCAAAGACATCATCACCGGCGCTGACCATAAAGTGAAACCGCTCGCCCCCGAGGGCTTGGCGGTCTCTAAAATGACGGCGGTGCAGTCCGACGTGCTGCGGCAGATCGTTGACGAATACATCCGCCGGGCGCGCCGCGAACTCGCCGATGCCGACTGGGCCAAAATACGCAAGGCTGGCTGGGACAAGGTGCGCTTTGCGTGGGCTGGCGGCGTCGAGCGCGGTGAGGGCCACTACTACCGCGTGCAAGGCCCCACGTTCCTCCTCGAATACGACAACACCCAAAACGACGCCAACCACGTCCACGCTGTCTGGCGCGATTTTGAAAACGACTTCGGCGAAGACATCCTGCGCCAACACTACGAGCAAGCGCCGCACGGCAAGTAAGCTGGAAATCTCCACCTCCGGGCTTGCGGCAAGCACAACCATCGCGGCATCATCCGGCCGATGATTGCGGAACATGCCGCCAGTTTGACGCCCGGCACCCAGCTCACCGTTACGATTCACGATATCGCCTTTGGCGGCGAGGGGGTGGGGCGCGTGGGCGAATTTGTGGTTTTTGTTCCCTTCGTGCTGGTCGGCGAGGAGGTGGAAGTGGAGTTGATCGAAGTTAAGAAACGCTTCGCCCGCGCCCGCCTGGTGAAAGTTCTCAAGCCCGCGCCGGAGCGCGTTACCCCCCGATGCCGTTACTTCGGCGACTGCGGCGGCTGCCAGTATCAGCACATTGATTACGCGGCGCAACTGCGGCTGAAAAGGTGTCAGTCAATGGTATTGGGATATTTATTTCCAGAGTTGGCCTGAAACGGGTTCTTGAAATTGCACACTTCCCGGTCGTGTTTGCCGTCACCAAAGATCGTCCTGTCTTGCTGACGGCTTTGGCTTTGGCACAGGTTCTGTTGACGTTGGATCAGGCCGATTTTTCCGGATTGCTCGGCAGCCACTTCTACGGGTTGCCGCTGTTGCCGCCCGCGGAATTCCTTGAACGTGAGCGCTGCGCGGGCAGGTTGAATTGAAAGCAGTCATTTGACGCAAATGGGCCTTGATCTTGCACTCTTCCCGGTTGCTCTCCCCACAGGCTTTTGTATTGCGGCCTTCAGCCCTTTGCTTTCAAGCGCGCCTGGCATCCCGCCTGCTCAAAATGATGGTCGCCAATCAGCGCATCCTTGCCCCGGCGCTCCGCCTTGTGTAGATTGGGCGCGCTATGATTGCGCTCGTGACCCAAAAACGAAATGAAGTGGCGGCGTTGTGCCGCCAGTTCAAGGTGGCCCGCCTCGATTTGTTCGGTTCGGCGGCCAAGGACGGTTTCAAAGACGAAGCCAGCGATCTGGATTTTGTCGTCTTGTTTTCCGAGCAGGAGCCGGGCGAATACACGCGCTGCTACTTCAGCCTCGCGGCGGCACTGGAAAAACTATTCCAGCGTGAAGTGGACTTGATCACCGAGCGCTCCATTCGCAACCCGTATTTCCGCGAGGAAATCGAGCAAACCCGCCCGCCGGTCTATGGAGCGTGAAGCCAAAAAACTGCTGCTGGATGTCCTCACCTCCTAGCGGGCGATTGAGGAATACACGGCGGGCAAAACCGCCCGCGATTACGAGCAAAGCCGCCTGCTGCGCTCCGCCACGGAGCGGGAATTTGAAGTCATCGGCGAGGCCTTGAACCGGCTGCGGCGGCTCGCGCCGGAGGTGGCGGTGAAAATCACTTCGGCTGACGCCATCATTGCGTTTCGCAACCGGATCATTCACGGATACGATTCGGTGGACGATGTCATCGTCTGGAGCACGATTCAGGACAGCTTGCCGGTGTTGCACGCCGAGGTTGAAAAACTGATGCTTTCCACAGGCTTTTGAAGCGCGGCCTTCCAGCCCTTTGCTTTCAAGCGGGCCTTGAATCCCGCCTGCTCGAAGCGAGACGGGCATCAGGCGGCGGATTGAGCTTTGCGCGCCCGCAACCGGGCGAGCAGGGGTGTCACCGGGGCATCGTGCCAAGAGCGCCCGGCCTCCGCCAATTCCGCCGCAAGTTCGCGGTCCATCTCCAACTGGTGATCGTGGTAGTAACCCAGTGCCGCGTGGATTTCAGCCAGGGTCAGATACGGGTAGTGCAGGACAATTTCCTCGGCCGTCCAGCCGCGCCCCAGATAATCCGACACAATCATCGCCACGCGCGTGCGCGGGTGGCCCGCCAACCGGGCAGGCTCATCGGGCGCGCAGAGGATGTGAGGATAGGGGAGGGTCACCGTCATGGTGAGGTTAACGCACAATCAGTGTCGGAAGGCAAGTTCCCGATAACTCGACCCGCTCGTTCCAAGAGTATTCCCGGATGGTTCCGCGTGAGTCGTTGGCTGGCGAAGAGTGTGCATAGTTGCGGAAAAGAGATTGAAGAATCCGGCCCGTGAAATAGTCTGCAACTATCATAGCCATGTTGCCCCGAATCAGATTTTGTTCGAAATGTAGCAGCCTACGCAAGGAGGCTCTGACTCGTGGCCTTCGAAGTCCGCAGGAGCCGAAAGATTTGAGCCTCTTCACGTCGGCTGGTACGACGGAAGTTGTGGGTATTAGGCTGGCTCCTGGCAGGTTGGTTGCAACGTCGGCTTTTCTATTTTTGGTGGCGGTCGCATTCGCGATTGGCCTAACCCACGAAACCTTCGCGGCGCAGGCGGCCGCCATTGACCTGAGCAAATTGGCCCCGGCAATTCATCGGCGGGTGGATTATCTCAAGGACGTACATCCGATTTTGGCGGCCTCCTGTTACTCGTGTCATGGGGAGGAGAAACAGAAGGGGGGGCTTCGTCTCGATGTCAAGCTGGCCGCGTTGAAAGGCGGTGAGAACGGCCGGGTCATCATTCCAAGGAAAAGCGCGGAGAGTCCCCTGATCCACAATGTGTCGGGTTTGGTGGAGGACAAGGTCATGCCGCCCAAAGGCAATCGATTGAATGCCGAGCAGATTGGCCTGTTACGCGCGTGGATCGATCAAGGCGCGGTCTGGCCGGAGGCCAAAGTGGACTCCAAGCTGAAGAAGAAGGCAGAGCATTGGGCCTTCAAGCCAGTCGCAAACCCGGCCGCGCCGAGGGTGCGGGACAAGGCGTGGGTGCGGAATCCGGTGGATGCGTTTGTGCTGGCGAAACTGGATGCCAAAAAGCTGAAGCCGTCGCCGCCGGCCGACAAGCGCACACTGATTCGGCGTGCCTCGTATGATTTGACCGGGTTGCCGCCAACCTCGGAGGAGGTCGAGGATTTTCTGGCGGACATTTCCGCGGGTGCCTTCGGGAAGGTGGTGGAACGGTTGCTGGCTTCGCCGCGTTACGGCGAGCGCTGGGGGCGTTATTGGCTCGATGTGGCGCGTTACGCCGACACGAAGGGGTATGTGTATGGCCGCGAGGAACGACGGTTTGCGTACGCGCACACCTATCGCGACTGGGTGATCCGCGCCTTCAACGAGGATTTGCCGTATGATCAATTCCTCCTGCAGCAAATTGCCGCCGACCAACTGGCTCCCCCCGGAGCTTTTACGAACCGACCCGGCACGACCAACACGCTGGCCGCCAGCGACAATTCCGCGCTGGCGGCGATGGGTTTTTTGACGATTGGCCGGCGTTTCCTCGGGATCACCCACGACATCATCGACGATCGCATCGACGTGGTGATGCGGGGCACGCAGGGGTTGACGGTAGCGTGCGCCCGCTGCCATGACCACAAGTTTGATCCCATTCCGACCAAGGATTATTATGCGCTCTACGGCGTCTTTGCCGGTTCCACCGAGAAGACCGTCTGTCTGGACACCATGCCGGAGCGATCAACCAACTATCTGGCCTACGAAAAGGAACTCGAAAAGCGCGTGGGGAAATTCAATGTGAGCTTTCAGGCCAAGTGCGATCAATTATCCGAACGCCTGCGCGGCAAAATCGGTGACTATCTCGCCGCGGTGATCAACGCCGACAAACTCCCCGGGGACGACTTCACCGAGTTGCTGGGGCCGAACGATGTAAACCCCGTGATCATCAAGCAGTGGCAGGCGTATCTCTTCCAGACGAGCAAGCGGTCGGATCCCATTTTTGCGCCCTGGCATGCGCTGGTGGCAATTCCGGAAGCGGAATTTGCGGCGAAAGCGCCAATGGTATGGCAGGCTTTTACGAGTCAGCCGACCTCGCGGCTCAATCCGCGGGTGGCCCAAGTCCTGATCGGACCGCCGCCCGCTTCGATGCAGGAAGTGGCGCAACGCTATGGGAAACTGCTGGCCGAGGTGGACCGCAAGTGGACCGAAGCCGTGCAGGCGGCGAAAAAATCGAATGGCATTCCGCCGGGCGCGCTCGCGGATGCGGGCGAGGAAGCGCTCCGGCAGGTGCTCTACGGCCTGGATTCGCCCGCGAATGTTTATCCCGGCAACATGGTCGATCTCGAATGGCATTTCGACAACGGCAATTGCGTCGAGCTGTGGGCGGCGCAGAATCAAATCGATCAATGGAACATCGGTTCGCCCGGCGCGCCCCCGCACGCGGTGATCCTGCTGGACCGGCTCACCCAATGGAATCCACGCGTGTTTCGGCGGGGCAATCCCGGCAGGCGGGGCGACGAAGTGCCGCGCCAGTTTCTGCAAGTGTTGGCGGGTGAAAAAAGGCAGCCCTTCAAGCACGGCAGCGGCCGTTTGGAGCTCGCCCGGGCGATCGCGAGCAAAGACAACCCGCTGACGGCGCGCGTGATGGTCAACCGCATCTGGCTCCATCATTTTGGCGCGGGCCTGGTGCGGACGCCGAGTGATTTTGGGACGCGCAGCGAGTCGCCCAGCCACCCTGAGTTGCTGGATTGGCTGGCGCGCCGGTTCATGGCCGAGGGCTGGTCGATCAAAAAGATGCACCGCCTATTGATGAGCTCCGACACCTATCAGCAAAGCAGTGATGACGAAGCGCTGCCTTCGACCGCTCCCTCCACTTCGGGCAAAATGATTTCGGCAGCCGCCCAATCGGCCCCTTCCCAAATCGACCCCGACAACCGGCTCCTGTGGCGGATGAACCGCGACCGGCTGGATTTCGAAGCCATGCGGGATTCGCTGCTCGCCGCGTCCGGCGAGTTGGAGTCCAAGCTGGGCGGGCCCGCAGTGGATTTGAACGCGCAACCCTTTACGACGCGTCGGACGGTTTATGGGTCGATTGACCGGCAATTTCTGCCGGGTTTATTCCGTGTTTTTGACTTTGCCAATCCCGATATGCACAGTCCGCAACGCTTCACGACGACCGTGCCGCAACAGGCGTTGTTCTTTATCAACAGTCCATTCGTGGTCGAGCGGGCGCGGGCGCTGGTGAATCGAAAGGAGGTGCAGGCGTTGGCCACGACGGAGGAAAAGATTCAACGACTATTCCGCATCGTGTATCAGCGGCCCGCGACGCCGCCGCAGGTGGAAACCAGCCGGCGCTTCCTGCAAGCAGCGCAAACGGAAAGTGGGCCCCGGCCGCAACCCGTGGCTTCCGCCTGGCAGCATGGCTACGGGGAATTCGATGAAGCGACGCAGCGAATCAAGAAATTTGAAAAGCTGCCGCACTTCACGGGTGAAGCGTGGCAGGGCGGGGCCGCCTGGCCGGACGTCAAGCTGGGTTGGGTGCAACTCACCGCCGAGGGTGGCCACGCGGGAAACGATTTACAGCACGCCGCCATCCGCCGCTGGGTCGCGCCGCGCGATGGCACGGTGGCCATCAGCGGAACCGTGGCGCATGAGCACGAGCCGGGGGATGGCATCCGGGCGCGCATTGTTTCCAGCCGCGGCGGCCAGCTGGCCAGCTGGACGTTGCACAAGGAAAAGGCCGCAGCAGTCATGTCCAAGATCGTGGTGCAACAGGGAGACACGATTGACTTCGTCGTGGATTTTAATGCCGGCTTGAACACGGACATGTTCAAGTGGTCACCGGTCATCAAAATGAGCGCGGCCCCGACCAACGGGGCGGTCGGCGAATTGCTGGCGGAATGGAGCGACCGGAAAGAATTCAATGGTTTGGCTGCGGGTCCAACCAAGCCGATGACGGCGTGGGAGAAATTCGCGCAAGTGCTGCTGCTTTCCAACGAGTTCATGTTCGTGGATTGAGGAGGGACCGTTCAACCGGGGCCTGTTCAAAAAGAGTTCGCTTGCCCGGCAAAGATTCCCCATAATCCCGGCCACATGAAATCTATGACGGGTTACGGGCGCGGCGAGTGCTCCCAGGACGGGTTCAAGATCACCGTGGAGACGAGTTCGGTGAACCGCAAGCAAAGCGAAATCTCCGTCAGTCTGCCGCGCGACCTCGAGCCGCTGGAGCCACGGCTCCGCGATGTCATCAACCGCTCGGTATCCCGCGGCCGCTTAACCGTGCGCGTGGTGCTGCACACCGCCGAGAGCAACGTGGCGGGCCAGGTGCGTTTGAATCGGCCCTTGGCCAAGGCCTACGCCAAAGAACTGGCGAAACTGGCCCGGGAGCTGAAGCTCACCGAGGTGATCACGCTTGATTTGTTGCTGCGCGCGCCAGGGGTGTTGCAGACGGCCGAGGAGGGGGCGGATGCGGCAGATTTTTGGCCGGCAGTGGACCAGGCGCTGACCAAGGCGATGGCGGACCTTGTTAGGATGCGCGAACGGGAAGGGGCGCATTTGGCGAAGGACTTGCGGGCCCGGATGAAGTTGATCATCGAGGCGTCGCTGCGGATTCAAAAGCAGGCACCGGCAGTGCAGCATCGGTATCGCGAGAATTTGCGGGAACGGATCAAGGGCGCGGGTCTGGAAGTGCCGGTCCTGGAGGACGAGCGGTTGCTCAAGGAGGTGGTGTATTTTGCCGACCGTTCAGACATTTCCGAGGAATTGACGCGGTTACAGAGCCATTTTCAGCAGTTCGACGATTGTGTTAAATCCAAAGAACCAGTGGGGCGCACGCTGGATTTTTTATCGCAGGAAATAAGCCGCGAAATCAACACGATCGGCTCCAAAGCCAACGATGCCTTGATCGCGCGCGAAGTGGTGACCGTCAAGGCCGAGCTGGAAAAATTCCGCGAGCAGGTCCAGAACGTGGAATAGGACGAGCCATGGCCACCGAAAAGAGCAGTCCCCTGTTAATCGTGCTTTCCGCGCCCTCGGGTGGCGGCAAGACCACGCTGTGCGAGCAATTGCTCGCGGTGAACCGGAACGTGAGCCGGGCCATCACCTGCACCACCCGCGAACCGCGCGCCGGCGAGTCGGATGGGGTGGACTATTTTTTCCTCGATGCGGCCACCTTCCTCAAACGGGTGCAGGCGGGAAATTTTTTGGAGCACGCGACGGTTTATGGGAACAGTTACGGCACGCTCAAATCGGAGGTCCTGGGCAAATTGCGGCAGGGTCGGGATGTTCTGCTGAATGTGGACGTGCAGGGGGCGGCGGCCATTCGCGCGAAAGCGGCGGAGGACGACGAGTTGCGGGAGGCGCTGGTCACGGTGTTCCTCACGCCGGGTTCCCTGGCAATCCTGGAAGCGCGGCTCCAGAAGCGAGGGCAGGATTCCGCCGCCGCCATCCACAAGCGGCTCGGGGTCGCGCGCCAGGAGATTGCGCAATGGAAGCACTTCGACTACCTTATTCTGAGCACCTCGGTGGCGGAGGATTTGCGGCGAATGCAGGCGATCATGACTGCGGAAAAACTGCGGCAAAGCCGGGTGCAACCACCGGAGATATGAGTTTACCGGCCCAAACTCAGAACCCGAAACCCGCCGCGCGTAACGTCGTGCTGGGCGTGACCGGCTCCATTGCGGCCTTCAAAGCGGCGGAATTGGCGAGTCTTCTGACGCAGCAGGGATGTGACGTGCACGTGGTGATGACTGTCGAAGCATTGCGTTTCATCACGCCCCTGGCCTTCAAGACGCTGTCCCGCCATCCCGTGGTAACGGATTTATACGACGAAGAGGAAGGCTGGCAGCCGGCGCACATCAAGCTCGCCGATGAGGCCGATCTTTTGCTCATCGCGCCGGCGACCGCCAACAACCTGGCCAAGTTGGCGCACGGACAGGCGGATGACGCGCTGACCTGCATTGCGCTGGCGTTGCAACCGCGGGCGAAGTTGCTGGTGGCTCCGGCGATGAACGGCAAGATGTGGCTGCATCCCGCCACCCAGCAGAACGTCGCAACGCTCAAGGCGCGCGGCGTGGAATTCATCGGTCCGGCAGCGGGCCTGCTGGCGTGTGGTTACGAAGGTCTTGGTCGGCTTTGGCCGGTGGACCAAATCGCCGCGCGCGCGGGCGCCTTGCTGGCATGATGGATGCGAATTCCACCGGCATGCAGGGCGGAACCGGCAGCGTGGCCCGCTGGGAAAAGTTCCGGGTTTTTTTCAAACTGCTTTCCACTTCCCGGACCGACACCGCTCATCAGTCGGACCGGCTGCGGTTTATGGAGCGGGACATTGGCTTGCTGGTCAAGTTGATCGTGTGGGGGATTCTGTACTATTATCTGTTTTTATCGAACTGGTTTGAAGGGGTGAACAAAGTCGGAGAGATCACGCTGGACATCGTCCGCCGGTTTTTCATCGCGTACCTGGTGATCAATATTTTTGTGGCCCTGACGCTGTTCTTGATGGGTCGCTTGCCGCTTTCGCTGGTGCAATCGGTCATGTTCGCCAGCAATTTCATCGACGGACTGTTTTTGTCGGCGGTGACCCTGCTGACCGGCGGGCTGGAAAGCAGTGCCTACTGGGTGTTTCTGGCGTTGATTCTGCGCAATGCCCTCAGTTTCCCAGTGGCGTCCTTGCAACTCGGGTTGAATATTTTGATCATCGGCTGTTATCTCATGGCCAACGTCATGGATAACGCCATCACGCGCTTCGAGGAAAAAATCAGCGCGGTCGACGCGGCCACCCGTTCGACCAACTTTCTGGTCAAGTCCACCAATGTCGCCGTCAAGGCAAAACATGCTGCGGAAAAGCGCCCGCCCGAGCCGGCGGAGATGGCGACCCGCTCAGCCATTGGTCTGACCGTGCCAGACCACGACACGCAGTTGCTCATGATGCGGATCGTGCTGCTTTTGTTGCTGACGTTTTGCGGGTACGGGGTGCAGGTGCTTTTCGACCAACAACGGCAGACCGAGGAGGAAATGCGCGAATTCATCCTGCGCCAGGAACAACTCCATTCCACCGGCCGGCTGGCGGCCGAGATCGCGCACCAGCTGAAGAATCCGTTGAGCATCATCAACAATGCCGCCTTTAATTTGCAGCAAGCCTCCGACCCGGGCAATGGCCCGGCCGTGCAGCAGTTGCAGATCATCCGCGAAGAGGTGGATCGCTCCGACCGGATCATCACGGAATTGATGGGCTATGCCAAGCTGGCGGAAGGGCGGGTGGAGAAGTTGAATATCAGCGAAGAACTGGATCGGGCCATCCAGCTGGTTTTCCCACCCGGCGTGCCGGCGGAGATTCAGGTGAGCAAGGATTACGCGCCGGTGCTGCCGCCGCTATTAATGCAGCGCAACCAGTTGGCCGAGGTGCTGGTCAATCTGCTTTCCAACGCGCGCGAGGCACTGCGGGGGCATGGCCAGATCGACATCACCGCCAGCAACGGCGACAATTACTCGGTCATTGTCACCATTGCGGACAGCGGCCCGGGTATTCCCGCCAACCAGCAGACCCGCATTTTTGAGCCTTATTATTCCACCAAGGAGAAGGGGACCGGCCTTGGCCTGGCGATCGTGAAACACAACGTGGAATTATACGGCGGCACGGTGAAGGTCGAATCCGAACTGGGACATGGGGCCCAATTCACCTTGCAGTTTCCGGCCCGAGCGTTGATGAATTTACACAAATGAACACGCACCTGCCACCGTTGCTCATCGTGGATGATGAGAAGAATATGCGGTTGTCACTGCAATCCGTGATGACCTCCCAAGGCTACACGGTGCGCGCGGTGGAGTCCGCCGAGGAAGGGTTGAATCTGCTGGAACAGGAGGATTTCTTCATGGTGATCACCGACGCCCATCTGGCCGGCATGAGCGGGTATGAGTTTCTTGGCAAACTCGGCACGCGTTGGCCAAACTTGCCGGCCCTGATGATCACTGCCTACGCGACGCCCAAATTGGCGGTGGACGCGATCAAGGCGGGAGCCATGGATTATCTGGCCAAGCCGTTCGCGCCGGAGGAACTGCTGCTCGCCGTGGCCCGCTGCGCCGAACGCCACCGGTTGATCCTGGACAATTCGACCTTGCGGCTCCAGGCCGGACAGGTCTATCAGCTGGATCGAATCATCGGGGAATCTCAAAAAGTGATCGAACTGCGGGCGCTGATCCAGACGGTGGCCCCCACCGATGCCACCGTGCTGATCCTGGGTCAGAGCGGAACCGGCAAGGAATTGATTGCCGGCGCCTTGCATTGCCTGAGCGAGCGCCGCAAGCAAAATTACGTGCGCATCAACTGTGCCGCCATTCCCGAGGCGCTGCTCGAGAGCGAATTATTTGGCCACGAGAAGGGCGCGTTCACGGGGGCGTTGAAGCAAAAACTCGGGCGCGTGGAGGAGGCTGATGGCGGGACGATATTTCTCGATGAGATCGGCGACATGAGCCGCTCCTTGCAGGCGAAACTGTTGCGTTTTCTGGAGGATGGTTCGTTCACCCGGGTCGGCGGCAACGAAGAATTGCGCGTGAATGTCCGCCTGATCGCGGCGACGAATCGCGACATCCTCCAGGCGATTCAACAAAACGAATTTCGCGAGGATTTGTTTCACCGGCTGAATGTCGTGCAATTTCGCCCACCCACACTGCGGGAGCGCGGGGCGGATATTCTCGTGCTGGCGAATTTCTTTCTCAAGCAGTTCAGTGTGGCCTTGAAAAAGAACATCAAAACCCTTTCCAGGGCGGCCGGGCAGAAGTTGATGGAGCACCATTGGCCCGGCAATGTCCGCGAATTGCGCAATGTGATTGAACGCGCGGTGATTCTGGAGACAAAATTAGAAATCCAGCCCGGGAGTTTGCCGGACTTTCAGGTGGAGACCTTTTTAAGGAAGGAAAACTCCCCGACCTTGCCGACCGCCGAATCCCTGGATGAGGCGTTGGCGGATTTTGAGCGCGCCCTGATCCTGGCGACCCTGAAGCGTTATAACTACAATGTGGGCAAGACCGCCGACGAGCTGAAGGTCAGCCGCCACGCCCTGCGTTATCGGATGCAGCGCTTGAACATTTCGGCGGAATCCTCCAGTGAGGAAGAGGCGGACGATACCACCAGAAAGGAATGATTCCGTGACTCAGACCGGCAGTTGTTTTGCGTTGATTACCGATCCGATTTTTGGCGGTCCACCTGGACCAGGTTCCTTGGGCGGGGCGTCGGCGCTGGTGCTGGAGGATGGGCTCCTGATTCTCGCCGCCGGCTTCACCGTGGCGCTGGTCCTGGTGTTGTGGGCCAGGTATGGACGCCGCGGCCGAAGCCCGGGTTCTACTGGCCCGGCGATGGCGTTATCGTTCGAACATGGCGGCGGGCATCGGAGACGACGGCGGACCCCGCGGGTGCGGAATCCGACGCGCGCGGAAACCGGCGGTTTACCCCCGCTTCGCATGGATGGTCCGCCTCCACCTTCCTCCTAGCACCATGCAAGTCAGTGAATCGATCACGCGCAAAAGCGCCTCCAATCTGGCGCTGGCGTTCGTGCTTTTGCCAAAGGAAAAGCGGGCCGGCATGTCGGCTTTGTACGCATTTTGCCGGGAGGTGGACGACGTGGCGGATGATGAATCGGTTTCTATCGCGGATCGCCGGGTGCGGCTGGCTGCCTGGAGATCGGACATCCGGGCGGCTTGTGAACACCAGAAGCCGAGCTTCGCCGTGAACCAGGAACTGCAACCTTTCATCGCAAAACACCGACTGCCGTACGATTACTTTGCCGAGCTGATCCGTGGCGTGGAGATGGATTTGGATGTCCAACGGTACGAGAACTACGAAGCTTTGGACGAATACTGTTACCGCGTGGCCTCGGTGGTGGGCCTGTTGAGTATTGAAATATTTGGCTACCAGCAGCCCGGATGCAAGGAATACGCGATCCACCTCGGCAAGGCGTTGCAACTTACCAATATTTTGCGCGACGTCCGTGGGGACGCCGAACGCGGCCGCATCTATTTGCCGCTCGCGGAGCTTTCCCGCTTCGGGGTGCGGGAGGAAGAGCTGTTACGGTTTGAATATTCGAACCGTTTTCGCGATCTGGCGGAGAGCGTGGCGCAGCGGGCACGTCACTTTTACCACCGTGCCAGCGAAACCCTGCCCCCTGCGGACCGGCGCGCCATGGGCACCGCGGAACTCATGGGCACGGTTTATTGGCGGTTGCTGTGCAAGTTGGAAAGCCGGCGGTTCCAGGTGTTCGGCTCCCAGCCAACTCGATTGAGCAAACCGCAGAAGGTGCTTTTGATTTTGCGCACTTGGTACCGTCTTACCACGGGTGTCACCAGCCCCAACTATGGAGTCTCCTAAGGTGACCCGCCGGCTCGTCGTGAACGCCGACGACTTCGGCCGCTCCGCAGCCATCAACCAAGCCGTGATCCGCGCACACCGGGACGGTATTCTGACCACCGCCAGCTTGATGGTGAATGGCGGCGCCTGTGACGATGCGGTGAGGCTGGCACGGGAGAATCCGACACTCGGCGTGGGGTTGCATTTGTCGCTTGTCTGCGGACGCTCCGCGCTTAAACCGACCGAAATTCCCGGATTGGTGGATGACAAATACAACTTCAGTAACCGGCCGGCCTGGGCGGGCTGCCGCTATTTCTTTCAACCGGGTTTGCGCCACCAGCTGCGCAGCGAACTGGAGGCGCAATTTCAAAAATTTCGGCTGACAGGATTGCCGCTGGATCACGTCAATGGCCATCTAAACCTGCATTTGCACCCGACCGTGTTCAGCCTGCTGCGGCACCATGACAAGAAGTGGGACATCCAGCGGTTGCGGGTGACGCGCGATCCATTTTGGTTGAATGCCCGACTGGCCCCGGGGCAATGGCTCTACCGTATTACACACGCATTCATTTTTATGGTCCTGAGCCGGCACGCCCGTCCCGGCTTGGCGCGGCGTGGTATTCGCCATACCGGGGCCGTGTTCGGATTGTTGCAGAACGGACGGGTTAACGAGGCGTACGTGTTGAAACTGCTGACCCGGTTGCCGGACGGAGATTCAGAGCTTTACTCGCATCCATCGGTCGATGAATTTAGGCATGAACTGGATGCCTTGATCAGTCCGCGGGTCAAGGCGCAGGTGGCGCAATCGGGCATTCAATTAATCCGTTATCAGGACTTGTGAAATGCAAAAACTATTAACGATCCTGGTGGTCGCGCTGGTGGTCGAAGCCATTGGCGTGGTCTATTTAAGCAAGGGGCTGAAACAGATCGGCGAGGTACAAACGGTCTCCGTCGCCGAGATTCTGCGCGTCGTGAAGCAGGGGGGCTCCAACGGCAACATATTGTTCGGGGTGATGCTCGAAACCATTTTCTTCGGGGCCTTGCTCTACTTGCTCTCCGTGCGGGATGTCAGCCTGATCTGGCCGCTCACCTCGCTCGGCTTCGTGCTGACGGCGATCGCGGCCAAATATATCAACCATGAGGAGGTTTCCCCCCTGCGTTGGCTGGGCATCCTGCTCATCGTGGCCGGTGCGGCGGTGGTGTCGTGGAGTGAAAAGCAGAAGGAGCCCGCCGCCGCCGCACCGCCCCCAGCCACCACTGCCGATTTAGGGCGATAGCAACCGCGCCAACACCTGATCGAGGGCATCCCTTGCCAGTGTCGTCTGCTTCTGAAATTCAAGCAGGCGTGGAATTGTTTTTGGAGAGCGAAGCAACGCCCACGCCAGTTTGCCGAAATGGATTTGGTGCCGGGCCGTCAGCAGTGCGTTGAAATCCAGCGGCAAATCTTGCTGCGCCGCATCCGAGATGACGCGAACGGTGGCACTGGTGATGTGGTGTTGCTGACACAATGTTCGAATCACCTCTGATTCCATTTCCACCGCATCCGCCCCGGTTGTCTGCTGCAGCTGCAGCTTCTGCGCCGCTGTGCTGACGACGTGTTCACCGCAGTAAAACCGCACCGGCAAAGCCCCCAGCGCCCCGAGTGACTTGGCTAGGCCGGCGCCCTCGTCTTCCGAAAACACCACGGTGCCCGCAGGTAAGGCCGGATTCAAACCACCGGCGAAACCACAAGTCAGCACCAGAGCCGGCGGCTGGGAAGCAAGTCTCCGTCGCAGACATGCCTCCGCATTTCGGCGGCCCATGCCCGTGATCAGGATTTCCGCTCCCGAGGCCCGGATCAACTGACCAACCTCCTCCCGCACCGCCACGCAAATCAGGGTTGAATCCGCGCTTATCATTTGAGTTCAAATTCCACGGAGAAAGCCCGCACCCACAAGCCTTGTGGTCGTCTCAAAGGCTTGCCGCATCCCAACTGATCGCCGCGCTTTCAGTTGCGCTAAGGTGCCTGCAAAAGCGGAAGGGGCCGGGGGCATCAGGCGGTATTCCCCAAGGTGCGGAGGGTGCGGCTCACTTGATTGGCGGCGGGAGCACCGGTTCGCAGGTTGCGGTAGGCCGCCAGCGCGAGCAGCGGCCAGCTGTTCCGATACATGTCGTATTTGAGATAAAAAACCTGCGGAAAACCGGTGCCGGTGATTTCATCCTCCGTCCAGGAGCCATCCATGTTCTGGGTGCGGATTAAATATTCGACCCCGCGTTGCAGGGCCTGGCTGTTGGGATCGTCAAAGGCGCACAGGCCCATGATGGCCCAGGCGGTTTGCGACGCGGTGCTGGGGCCCTGACCTTTGAAAACAGGGTCGTCGTAGGTGTTGCAACGTTCCCCCCAGCCGCCGTCATCGCGCTGCACGCTCTCCAGCCACGCCCGGCCACGTTGCAGCCACGATTCCTGCATATTCAGGTTCAGGGCGCGCAGGCCGCGCAATACCTGCCACGTGCCATAAATATAGTTTACGCCCCAGCGTCCGTACCAGGAGCCATCCTCTTCCTGATGATCCCGTACAAATTGGAGCGCCCGTTGCACTTGTGGATCAGTCACAGAAAAGTTCTCGTAGCCGAGCAATTCCAGGATGCGCGCCGTGATGTCCGCGCATTCCGGATCCAGCATTGCGTTGTGATCCGCGAACGGCACTTTGTCCAAAATGCTCTTGGTGCAATCCTTGTCAAACGCGCCCCAGCCGCCGTCCTTGCACTGGAATGTCAGCATCCACTTCAAGCCGCGCTGAAAACATTCATCCCGCCGCCGGGCATCATCGGTCGGAATCATCCGGAGCGCCAGCAGCACCATGGCCGTGTCGTCCACGTCCGGATTCCATTTGTTTTCGTACTCAAACACCCAGCCGCTCGGCTCCACGTCCACTGGGTTCTTGAACTTCCAGTCGCCCTTGAAACGGATCTCCTTTTGCATCAGCCAATCGGCGGCTTTTTTCAGCGCCGGATGATCGGGCGGCAATCCGGATTCGCGCAGGCAAATCGCCACAATCGCCGTGTCCCAAACCGGCGAGAAGCACGGTTCGATCCGCACGCTGTCCACGGTCTCGTGCTCGAGCCGCTTGAGCTCCCGTTCCGTGCGCAACACCTGCGGATGGTCATCGGGATAGCCCAGTGCCTTGAGGGCGATGAGCGAATTTAGCATCGCCGGAAAGATGGCCGCCAAGCCGTCCGAGCCTTCAAACCGCTCCAGCATCCAGGCTTCCGAGCGCTTGAGCGCGACCTTGCGGAACGGATGCAACCCCCGCTGCTGCACCCACTCAGCCAGCCGATGCAGCCGGTTGAGCCAGAGAAAGAAATTTCGCCAGCCAAAATCGAAGTAGCGCGGGCGCAAGGTTTCATCGAGTTCCCACTTTCCATTCGGGTAAAGCTCGTCGAGGTTCGTCCGGCAGCGCAGCGGGCGCGTTGGTTTGAAGTGGTTGATGATGGCCAGGGGCACGAGCATGGCGCGGGTCCAGTTGCTCATGTCATGGAAATTCACATGAAACCATTTGCCAATCAGGATGACCTCGCAGGGAATGACGGGGACATGGTGCCAAGTGACCAGCCCCAGCAAGGCGAGATACAGCTTGGAGAAGGTGTTCATTCGGGGCACCCCCCCCAGATTGCGGGCCATTTCGCGCGCGCGCAGCATCCGGGGATCCGTCACGGAAACACCGGCCAACTTCAAGGCAAGGTACGCTTTGATGGTGGCATTCACCTCGGCGGGACCGTGCGGGTAGATGTTCCAGCCGCCGTCCTCAAGCTGTTTGTCGAAGATATGTTTTACCGCTTTGCGCTGCCAGACGGGGTCCACTTTCCCATTCCAATGGTGGTAGCAAAGGGTATCAGAAACTAGGGTGGAATCGACGATCAGCTCGCCGACCCAATAGCCTTCCGGCTTTTGTTCACGGAGCAGGAATTCTTGCGACCGCAGGATGGCGGCGGCCAACGGGGCCGGGACCGGACGGACGGAATCGTTGGATGGCGTTGCTTCGTTGGAGCGGTGCGCCTCGGATAAACTTAAAGACACACCGGATGATTTGCGGAACGATGCCGGGGTGTAAAGCCGGAATTCCAGAGGAGGCAGCTTCAATTCAGAGTTCGGGTTCTAGCTGGATTCGCCATCGGGAATGAAAACTGGTCGGAGGTGTAGAACGCGCCCGCCTTCGGCCGCGATCGCGTCGAACTCCGGCGCGCTCTTAATGATGCCGCACTGACCGAACGCGGCGAGTTCCGCCGTGCGCTCGATGGCGTATTTCTCGAACAGGGTGGGAATGATGATGTCGGCAACGGCTGTTTTGGCCATATTGGGTTGATGGTTTGGAATTGATGGTTGATGGAGCGGAAGCCCGTGAGAGCGCCGCGGATTAGTGTTTCAATGCTTGTTCCGAACCGTAGTGGAGCGCCGAGCACCCGCTCGGCTTTCGGGCGTCCGTTCCCCAAGGCCGAGCTGGTGCTCGGCGTTCCGCTGCCAGGGCCGTCCGGCCAACCCAGTCGCGCGCCGTTCCAAAGCAGCTGGGAGCGTTTCTCCCTCTCCTTGGGACTTACCATTACGCACATCTTTTTCACGTTTAAAAGTTATTTTGTACTTGTACATCAACATGTTATGTATTCTATAGCGGGATGCTTAATACTAGTGCGTCCACGTTTCGCTCGTCC
>JAYTXL010000136.1:0-2915 GCA_043742955.1 Verrucomicrobiota bacterium
TTGCGCGTCCCCTCCAGCAGCGCCCCAGAATCGTGCCGCATCGTGAGAGAGAGCGGGGCTCCGACGCGGGGTTCATGCCAGCGGCATCGGCTTGCTCGCTGCCGTGAGGTGGGCCAGCAGTGGCGCGAGCACGGGAGGCAACGTCACGTCGTCAAAGTGCAGTTCCCGCGCGTTGCCCGGTGCCTCCACAGCGATGGAATAATGCATCGCATCGGCCACGACGGCGTCCGATGCGGGTTTTGCTTCAGGCAGCGCAAGCGCGTGATCGAGCAGCTTGCGCAGCTCAGGCGTGAGCGCAGCCACAGCCATCCCGCAGCCGCGTTCGAGACCCGCAAAGCCCCCGGACTGTCGGAATCGCAAATTCATGCCTTGAGCATCCCGGCGAGCGCGAACGGCGTCAAGAAGCGCTACGGTCCCACGGCCTTCCGTGTGTTGCGGATGCAGGAATTAGGAGGCTCAGGACTCGGCATCGTTTACGCGCTCAACCCAGACGTTGAATCTTGGCGATTGCTTCTTCCGAGAGCTCGAAGTGCATGCTGTCAACAGAGTCGCCTGAAAACTCAGCGCCCCAGAACCATCCGAATTTATTGAAGATTGGATAGAGCGCGAAGAAACCGCGCTGTGCTTTCGGCATTCCGAACTCCACCTCCTTGTCACCGAACTTCAAATCGATGGCCGTGCCCCAACTATGATTCGAGAATTGTCCTGGGTTGTGCCGGCGGTGACGCACGCATCGCATTCCCAGCCCGTCGGTGCGGACGGCCTTGTGGACTTCTGGGAACTGAGTTTTCACCTCGTCGAGAGCCGCCTTCAACAGCTCGACCGCAACACGCATTCCGTCCACCTCGAACGGTCCGACATCGAAGTTCTCGACCATTAACGGCGCGAGTGCGGAACTCGGTTCGCTGCAATCCTCACTCAAGCGCCCCGGTCGGCCAAACTTGTCCAGCATCGTCTTTTCCGATGCGGGGGTGAGGCCGCGGTTCATCAGGTCTGCCGGCGGGATGTCCACCTCATCGCTCAGATCGCCCGCCAAGGCCGCGGCATCGATCACTTTCGGCACCGGCTGTCGGAGGAACGCCTGGAACAACGACTCCGCTGCGGCCTTGATTTGATTCGGCACCAGCCGGGATGAATTAACCCCAGTCGTAAACTCCTTGCCTGACCCTGGAAAAGCGAGGTGCACCACTCCCTTATTCATCTTATCCATCTCGCCAGCTTCGAAGCCGCCGTCGTTGGGATCGGAGTTGATCGCGAGGTCCTTCGCCATAGTCACCGAGCCTTCGCCCAATTTGTTGGCTGGGCCTTTGTCGGCATAGATGAAGAAGGATCGTGCCACATTGCCAGCGGGCGCCTCGCGCCAGAAAGCCACTCCGAGGTCGCCCACGGCCAGCCCGAGTTGCGCAGTGAAGTCCGGCAAACCGCCTTCTTTGAGCGTAACGCCGGGATCGGAATTGTGTTCCAAGCGAGCCTCATCCGCATCAAGTGGGATCACTCCGAAGGAATCGCGGTCGGCATTCAGGCTCTTCCCAAGCAAATCTCGAAGTGTGGTGTGCCCCTGATGGTGCCGATCCCCTGCATCATTGCCGCCGATTCCGTCGTTATCGATTGAAAACTTGCTCTCGTAGAAAAGAGCGGTTGTAACGCCGTTCGGCATAGCGACGAGGTTTTCGAACACGTGCAGACTTCCCTTGAAGCATCCAAGATAGCTGTCGCCGCCTGAAATGAGACGCGCTTTTGCCCAGGGCACTCCTTGCGCTGGCTCCAGCAAGCCTTTTGCATAATCCGGCAGCCGCGGCACCCGTCCGGCCGGTTGTTTTGCGATTGGGATGCCGACTCCCTTTCTTCGGATCGCAGCAACCCACTTTAGAACCCCTTCGATGGATACCTCGCCAAATGCAATGACACCTGCATCCTCCGGCAGGCTTTCATGCAAAGCTTCCGCCTTCTTTGTTGCGTCATCCTGAGTGGTCGCATTGAGATCCTGAACCTCGATTTCGGCCTCCGTTGGTGGACCGCCCTCGACCACCAGTTGGTTGGCTTGCAGATCGCTCGTGATGGAAAAGCGCTTTAGGTTAAAGCCCGCATTTTCCTCGTTGCGGATTGCGGTTTGCAGGCCTTTGAGTGTGACGTTCAGTTCGATTCGGCGACGGAATTCTGCCATAGTGGTTCGAGGTTATTGTTTTGATTGAAAATCTCTGGCCTCACGTTGGGATTGATAGTCACTCGCGCTGTCCAGCAGCAGGAAGCGGCGGCTTCTTCTTCTTTACCGGGGGCTCGGGAATCGTTCCCGGCGCCAGCCCTGCTGCCGCCAGAAGCGGCCGCAGCGTGGGCACCGTCGTGGCATCGAATATCATTTCCCGGACCTGATCTCCGAGTTCCGCGTCTGGCAGGTTGGGCGTTCCTGATGTGTCCGTAATGAATTTCCGCAGCCGCGCGAATTCCTTGACGTTCTCCTGCTCGAACACCCATGACCGGAGGCGCCGTTGGTCTCGGACGACCTCGGGCGCCAACTCCTTTGTCCTGGCCGATCTCGCGTTCACATCACGCTCTTCTCGCGGGCTCGCCGGAGGCAACGGCGCTTTCATCTTCAACCCAACCCCTGTGGCGCTTATATGATTCACCGCCTCGCCGGGGCTAGTTGTCCGGGCTCCTATTGAACTCATCGGCTCGGTGGCTTGCTGCATCTCGATGATCGACGGTATCCGGCCAGAGAGCACCTTCTCCACGATGTGGACGCTCGCCTGCGTACGCTGAATCAGCGATACCCCGTTTTGCGTCAATTCGCGCGGCGAAGGTTTTTGATTGTGCGCATAATAGTCATTTTGCGCCGTCTCGATCATCCGTGCCGCGTCCGTGTAAGCTTCCGCGTGCCCCTTGGCATTGAAAATTCCTTGAAACTCAGGAATCCCCGC
>JAYTXL010000137.1:0-4519 GCA_043742955.1 Verrucomicrobiota bacterium
ACAGCGACGTGGCGGATTGCGCGCAATCGGTGATTCTGGAGCAGGTGACCAACGGCCTGGCCGTGCGCATGGCCGTGCTGTTCCTCGTCAACGGCGGCAAGGGACCTCAAGAAGTGGCGGGTTAAAGTTAAGCCGTACCGGTGCACCGGGGATCATGGACTGAGCCTCCCTCCGACGCCTCGGGCACAAAGGAGCGCCGGCCGGACCTCATCCAACATCGTTGACATCTATAACGTCCAGCGTTATGGTTTGGGTGCATGATTCGCAGCTTTGCCTGCCCGGAAACAGAAAAGCTGTTTACCGATGAGTCCTCGCGGCGGTTGCCGATGCAGATTCAACGTGTGGCCCGGCGAAAACTGCTGGTCTTGCATCAGGCGCGAGGCTTGAACGATTTGCGGGTGCCCTATGGCAACCATTTGGAAGCCTTGAAGGACGACCGCAAGGGACGGCATAGCATCCGCGTCAACGACCAATGGCGGATTTGTTTCCGTTGGCAGGGCGAGGACGCTTTGGACGTGGAAATTGTGGATTATCACTGACGAAACATGAAAAAGAACAAACTGGCTCCGATCCATCCAGGGGAAATCTTGCGCGAAGATTTTATGAAGCCGCGCGGTTTGTCGCAAAATGAGCTCGCCCGCGCGTTGAACGTCCCACCACGCCGTATCAATGAGATCGTGCTGGAAAAGCGAAGCATCACGGCCGACACCGCCCTGCGCTTGTCACGGTATTTCGGCACCACTGCGGAAATGTGGACCGGCTTGCAGGCCGACTACAGCTTGCGCCTGGTTCGTTATGAATATGGACGAACCATTGAGCGCGAAGTCGAACCGCTTTCCATCAGGCAGCCGGCGTTGGCGTAATACCTGGGACAGCCCAGCCCTACCCATCGCTGTTCCAGGTAGGGCGTCGGTGTCTCACCGCGCCGGGGGGACGTGGTAAATCCGTCCGCAGGGAAGAACCATGGCTTACAGTTCATCCCAACCGCTGATGAGCCAACCATCCGTCGGACCCATCTTACCCAACTGCTCATCGTAATGGAATCCGGTTCCATTGCCGTTGAACGTCGCGGTATTGACAATGGCGGCGCCGGAAAAACCGCCCACGTTTCCCGCCCCATCAAACGTGATGGCTGCCTGAGGTGCGTAAATCACTGAATTCAACACACCATTGCCAGCGACCACCAGGGACGTGCAAGTCGGCAAGCCATAGAGGGTAAAATTCAAGGCGTTTCCGGCATTATTAATGTTGCCGTTACCTCTGATGGCAAGGTTCCTTGCAAGAAGAATTTTAATCGAAGACCTTTCATCAATGCTCATGACTTCGCTGCCAGTGAAAGTGATGTCGCCGCCAACGTAAAGGGTGATCTTGGCACCATTTCGGATGGTGATACCGTCGGGAAGATTGCCGTTGCAATACCAGATACCGCTGTCGGTGGCACCATTAAAGTCGGTCTTGCTGCCAATCGCAGTGCCAAGGCTGGGACCTACTCCCGGAGGCAGCGAGACGTTTGGAACCGTGCCACTGGCAGTGTAGGAAACATAGCCGACCACGGTACCGGTCGTGCCATCGGGGCCGATGTTGCCGGAGTTGGAAATGGTCCGACCGGTACTGACCGTAACGCGGCCGTCAATTTCACCGTTGGGCCCGACACTGACGTCCCCACCGAGCGAGGTGGTATCGCCATTGTTTCTTACACCCGTAACGCCCCGGACAAAGAAGCCATCGAGGGCCGAATCAAAGCTGCTGACATTGCCGTTTCCAACACTGATGCTACCTTTGGCCACGAGCCCTTTGGCGAACAGGAAATTGGCAATGGTGGTGGCACGCACAGTGCGGCTGAGTTCCTGGGTGCCGAGTGGCGTGGTGCGGTAACCGGTGGAATAAACAACCGGCGGATTCACGTTGGAAATGATCATGGCATAACGGCCACTACTGAAACTACGGGACAAGTTGAACAAGTTTCCGTCGGCCGACCAACCTTGTCCGATCAAGGCAGTCGAATTGGTCGAATTGATATAGAGGGCCTGCACGCCCTCCTCGATTCCGGTTTCGGCCATCACCATGGCGGAATTCCATGCTTCCGAGCGGGCGACGGAACGGTTCTGGGTGGCCGTCATTTCCAAGTAGGCGGCCAGGCTCATGCCGATGATCCCGATGGTACAGAGGGTGACCACCAAGGCGCTGCCGGATTGTCGGGAAATTTGAATTTTCATAAACCCTTACTGTTTGCGCATGACCACTTTTGCAGACTGGACACTCTCGGTGTTCACCTTGCTGCCCAAAAAAATCCGGCTACAGGTCCAGTTCATCTTGATCAACTTCGCCTCGACCGCGTTGGTCGCAGGGAATTGGTCGAAGGTGCCGCTGAGAGTGCCTCGGCCAAAAGCAGTAAAGGTGGCGCTGTCACATTCGGTGAGGAGCACTTTTACCACCCCGGACTTGGTACGCGTCATCGTCCGGCTCGCCGCATCGTAGTTGTAATTCAGATTCGTGACGCCGCCGTACACCAGATCCAGGTTGGTGGAGCTGTAGCTGGCCAACCGCTCGGCCTGGCGGATATCGGTGGTGAGTTGATCCAAAGTATAGCGGCTCAACTGGTCCATCTCCGTATAGTTGTACATCGAGGCAAAGGTGCGCGTCGTGTAGATGGTCAGGTTGGCCACGGCCACAAAGATCAATCCGCCCACGCCGGAGGCGACGAGCATTTCCACCAGCGTCATCGCGGCGGAGCGACGGCGCTTACCTGACGTAATTTTGCAGTCCATTGCGGGCAATAAGGGTTGAGATTGAGCGGAGGCGCGGGACGTTTCCGTTGGTCCAGACCAAAGTGACAGTCACGAGCCTCAGACCATCCGCGTAATTGTTCGTCAGACTGGTGCCCGCGATGGACATGGTTCCGAAATAAGTAAAAGTGCTACCGATGTTGTTGGTGCCCACCACCACGTCACTGACCGCCAGATTACTGTTGGTGGGATAAAACGGCTCGACAAAATTCGTGGGAATATTGGAGATATTGGTCAAATAGTCCCAAGGGTAGAGACGGCATTCCTCAATGCGGTCGGTCATGATCTGGTTGGCCCGCAGGCTTTCGCGGGCTTGGGCAATCGTGGTGGTGCCCATGGTGATTCCCGCATAGAGCGCGGTGAACGAAATGCCGATAATGGCCATCGCCACCATCACCTCCACCAACGTGAAGGCGACTTGGCCGCGTCGGGCAACCCGATTTGCTGATAAACGAAGGATCATATCCTGTTGGAAACCAAAGTTATGAGTGCAAACTGTGCGGAACCGTCCGCCGGTTCATCTGTTCATCCGTGTAACTTGTGCTCATTCGTCTGGCGAACTAAAATTCTTAGAATAGCTATTTGCACTTACCATCTAGCAGGTCGCCTGCCAAGTCAAAAATGCGGTTGGCCGCCTGATCTTTTCTGCTGCAACCTGTCGCCAACGACGAAACCATAATCGCCGCACCCCATTCCGTCTATGCGTACCAATACGTAATTACAACGGTGAGCCGCCTCACAAATGACGCGCCAATTCCGCCTGGCTCGCCGCAAAGATTTCCTGATGCAACGAGCGACCGTGCGCATCCATGGTCACCACGGCCGGAAAATCCTGCACCTCGAGTTCCCAGATCGCTTCGGGCGAACCGAATTGTTCCAGCAAATACACATGGCGAACTCGCTTGATGCACTCGGCCAGCACCTGCGCCGCCCCGCCCACCGCATGGAAATAAACGCAGCCATACGCCTGGCAAGCCGCGAGAGTCCGGTCACCCATGCCCCCCTTGCCGATGACGCCGCGCAGGCCGAAATCCCGGATGATCTGGCCTTGATACGGTTCCTCGCGGATGGACGTGGTGGGGCCGGCGGCGGTGCATAGGTAGGTGCCATCCGGCTGCTTCATCATCACCGGGCCGCAATGATAAATAATCCCATCGCGCAGGCTCACTCCCGGCGGTAAGGCGCCCCCCTCGTGCAGATATTTGTGGACCGCGTCGCGCCCGGTGAAGAGCACGCCGCTGATGAGCACCTCGTCGCCCACCTTGAGTGCGCGGATTTTTTCTTCGGTGAAGGGGAAGGAGAGCTTGGTCATCGTCTGAGACGGTTCAACGCCATTTGTAAATATTGTCCCGGTTTCCCACGGCCAGCAGGTGAATCACATTCCGTTGCGCGTCGAACTCATAAATCACCCGATGATCACCAACGCGCAACCGACATTCATTAGAACCGGTCAATCGATAATGCGGATAATCCGCCAGCCGCAGCCCCATCTCGTTCAGCTTCTTATCAATTTGGTCCTGAATCTTTTGGGGCAAGGCGGCGGAGCCGGATTCAAAGTCTGGCGAATAGACGCGCGTGGCCGCTCCCTTGCCCGTCCACGAGCTCATGGTTTGACGACGCGTCCGCGCCCCGCAGCAATATCGCGTTTGGCACGCTCGATCTTCGCCTTGAACTCGTCCGTGAATTCCAGATCGTCCTCCAGCATATTGTCGAGCCACTCGCGCAAAGCCTCC
>JAYTXL010000138.1:0-14056 GCA_043742955.1 Verrucomicrobiota bacterium
TGCGCACTGAACGGATGTATCAAAACTTTGTGCTGGAAGTTGAATGGCGGCATCTCAAACCCAAAGGCAACTCGGGCCTCTATGTCTGGGCCGACCCGATCACGGCGGTCGGCCAACCCTTTGTGCGCGCCGTGGAAGTGCAGGTACTGGATGGGCTGGAGGGCGATTGGTACACCTCGGAGGGCGATATTTTTCCGATTCATGGCGCGAAGATGGTGCCGGAAAATGGCCGGGGCGGCGAGCGCGCGTTTCCCACTGAAAAGAGAATGAAGCCGTCGCCCGAATGGAACCATTACCGGGTCGAGTGCCTCGATGGCAACATCTCGCTGGCCGTGAACGGCAAGGTGGTGACCCGCGGACATCAGGCCTCGCCGTGCAAGGGTTATCTCGGGCTGGAATCCGAGGGGTCGCCGGCGGAATTTCGCAATTTGCGTGTCAAGGAATTGCCCGCCAAGGAGGCGCTCCCGCCGGAACGGATCGCGCGCTCGCCCGGCGGTTTCCGGCCGCTGTATACGGGCGTGGATTTGCGCGGCTGGCAGGTCGATGCGGCCGTCGCCCAAGCGTGGAAGGTGAACGATTGGATATTGCAATGCCCCGGCCGGGCCGACGCCCAGCCGCTCGTATCCGTGCGCGAGTTCGGCGACGCCGTCCTGGTGGTGGACTGGCGCTGGACGGACAAGGCCAAGCCGGGAGATTGGAAGCAGCTGATTCGTTTGCGCGAGCGCGATCTCGCCGTCGAGCTTGGCACCGCACTTACCGCCAACGCCAACCCGGAGAAACCTGCCGGCCAATGGAACCGGGGGATTTTTACCCTGCGCGGCAACCAGCTCTCGGTTTCAGTGAATGGCAAGTCCGTGGTGGAGGCGTTGACGCTTCCGGGCATTCCGCCCCGCGGCCGGCTTTCCCTGCGCGCCCCGGCGGTGTCGGCCGAGTTGTCGAACCTATTCCTCCAGGATTTGGATTGAGCCATGCGCTCGCTGGTCGCAATTTTTCTGGCCTTCGTGTTGCCGGCGACCGCCGCCCAAACCGCCGACAAACCGGCGGCGGTGCAGCAGCTCCGCGCCTGGCTGGCGGTTCCGCGGGCGCAACGCCCCGTCCTCTCCAGCGCGCCATTTTCGGTTCTGCCCCTGACCCGGATGGAGGCCGGGGAGGCGCTGGCCCTGCTTTGGCAGGACCATATCGCCGGGTTGCAGCAAACCCGGGCCGGGGAAATGCGTGCCCAGGTCATCGAAATCGATGGGTTGCGGATGAAGTTTGACCGGCTGAGTTTCACCAACACCTCTGCCACCAATGGTCGCAGCCTGTTCCTTTCCCTGCATGGTGGTGGCGGTGTGCCCGCCGCCGTAAATGAATCCCAATGGCGCAACCAGTTGGCGCTGGGCCAGTCGTATCGCCCGGCCGAGGGAATCTATCTCGCGCCGCGCGCCCCGACGGATACATGGAATCTATGGCATCAGGGGCACATCGATTCTTTTTTGGACCGGCTCATCGAGAATTTTGTGGCGCTGGAAAATGTGAATCCCAACCGGGTGTATCTCCTGGGGTACTCGGCGGGCGGCGACGGAGTGTATCAACTGGCTCCCCGGATGGCCGACCGCTTTGCCGGCGCGGCGATGATGGCGGGACATCCGAATGACGCCTCGCCCCTCGGTTTGCGTAACCTTCCTTTCGCCATTCAGGTGGGCGCCAACGATGACGCCTACCAGCGAAATGCGGTCGCCGCGAAATGGGGAAAATGGCTCGGTGAACTGCGGCAGGCGGACCAGCAGGGCTACCCGCACTTCACTGAACTCCACGCCGGCAAAGGGCATTGGATGGACTTGCAGGATCGCCAGGCCATTCCCTGGATGGAGAAATCTTCACGGGTGCCTCTGCCGCAAAAGATCGTCTGGCATCAAGCCGCCCGGATTCATCCCCGTTTTTATTGGCTGGCGCTGGCGCAGCCACAGCGGGACCAGGAGATCCGGGCGCAGCGCGACGGACAGACCGTGACGCTTTCGGCCACCCATGGAACAACCGTCACGGTGTTGTTGAATGACACGTTGCTCGACTTGGATCAACCGGTCACCATCCGAGCTGGAGCGCAGACGCTGTTTTCAGGCCGGATTTCCCGCACGCTCGCCACGCTGGCGCGCACGCTCGCGGAACGGGGCGACCCCCAGCTCACCTTCAGCGCAGAGGTCACGGTGAACCTCCCGGGAAGGTAAACCGCAGAATTGCGTGCCCGCCCGTCGGTCGGTTGCGAGGCCACCGGAGATCGAGGGCTTCCCGGTGGATCCGCCTGGGGAAATACCGGACGCCAGTGGAGCACCCACTCCGTGGTGGTTAAAGCAGGAGCAAGCGAAGAGGCCAGCAACCGGGGCCGAACCCAAGCTCAGCCGCCCAATTTTGGGACTCTGGTGCCTCGGTTCGCTCCTGGGCAAAAGGCGTCGGGATCCGGTTTTAGCCCGACAAATCCACCAGCGGCTCACCGGAACATCGCGTGTTTCCGATCGCCACCCGAAAGCACGTAGGCCGTAAGGTTCAGGATTTCGTCCTGAGTGAGCAGGCCGAGCAATCCTTCCGGCATCGGTGAGATTTTCGACGGTTCAATGCTCTTCACCAGTTTGCGGTCAATGGTCTCCTGCTGAAACGGGTTGGCGGGATCTGTATTCACGTACACGTTGTCGCCGTTCAGATTCACGATTACGCCCGTCACCGTTTCACCATCATTGCGGGTGATGACCATCGGCACAAATTGTTCGTTGATCACCTTGCTCGGGTTGATGATCTGGTCGAGGAAATCCCGGGCGGAATAGCGGCCGCTCGCGCCGGTCAGGTCGGGCCCGGTCATGCCGCCTTCATTGCTGAAGCGGTGGCAGGCGAAGCACCCGACGGCGCCGAACATTTTGCGGCCATTGTCGAAGTCCCGCTTTTTGAGGCCCCGCTCGGCCGCAGTGGCCAAAGTTTCAAGCTTCCAATCCGTGACGGTGGTGCGGCCCACGAGCGCCTCGGCCATCGCCGCCAGCGGCGATTTTTTCTCGGATTTCTTCGCCAGCACGACCTGCAAGGCCGTCTTCTCGTTCGCACTAAGGCTGGCTTCAGCGTCGGTGCGGATGAATTCCAGGAATTTCTCAAAACTCGCGCCGCCGCGATAATTAGCCGCCTTGAGGAACCATTCAAACTGCTCGGTGCGCAACGCGGTAGTCCAGCCCGTCTTCAGGAACCGCAGCGAGCGCGCGTATTCCAATTGCTCCTCCTGGCCGGGGGCGCTCTTGATCATGGCCATGGCCTTGGCGGCCACGGTGGGGGACTCGAGATAGGCGAGCGTTTCGCAGAGCAGCCAGTTCAAGTCGAAGGTCGCTGCCGGAAAGCGCGGATCGAGCTGGGCGAGCACACGGCGGATCACCGCGTCGTCCGGCCGGCCAAAACGAACAAAGCAGATTTCATAGGTGCGCACCAGCGTGAGGTGTTGTTCGTGGTTGAGCGTGCGCCAGTCCAGCAGCGTCAGGGCGTCAATGATCTTTCCCTGCCAGGCGGGGTCCACGGGCGGGTCGTTGGGCTTCCGGTGCTGCGGGTCGATGCCGGTCACGCGCGTCAGCGCGAGCAGCGCCTCCACCTGCCGGGCGGGATTCTTTTCGGTGAGCGCCCGTTCCGACCACGTCGCGACCGGTTGATGCTCGATGGCCACCCGGGCGGCCCAGCGAATAAAGCGATCGGGATTGTCCAGCTGCGGCCAGGCGACTTTGAGCGCCTTCGGATCCTGTTTGCCGTGGAAGGCCTCGAGCTCATGGCGCTGCCGGCGGGCCCCGGCCCCGGTCGACGAGGCGGCTGCCTTCACCGGCGCGGTCGATTCCTTGCCCGTGTAGGTCACCCGATAAAAGCCCGACTGCACCTTGCGCCCGCCGATGGCGAAATACATCGCGCCGTCCGTGGGATGAATGATGGCATCGGTCAGCGGCAGCGGGGCGCCGGACAGAAATTCCTCCCGAGTCGCGGTGTAGCTCGAGCCCTTTGGCTGCAAGTGAATGGCATACAGCTTGCCCCAGCTCCAATCGAGCGCAAAGAGGGCGTTCTGGTACTTGGCCGGGAACTTCGCGCCGTAGCCGAAGGTCATGCCCGTGGGCGAGCCGGGGCCGATGTTGTGGACTGCGGGGAGATTGTCGGAATAAAACTCCGGCCGTTTGCCTGCGCCATTGCGCCAGCCGTATTCGCTGCCGCTGGTCACATGGTTGATGCGCGTGGGCCGATACCACGAGGTGTTGAAGTCGTATTCCATATCGGCGTCGTAGGTGAACAGCTCGCCGTCGCGGTTGAACGCCGCGTCAAAAACATTGCGGAAACCCGATGAATAAAGCTCCCACATTTTTCCGTCGGGCGAGAACTGGTAGATGATGCCGCCGGGCGCGAGGCGATCCCGGTTGTGTCCGCGGCCATCCGGCATCCGGTAGAGGATATGATCCTCACCCCAGTTCAAGGGCACGTGCGCCCGGTCCACCCTGGTCAGGTCCGCGTTGTTGCCGCAGACGAGAAAGAGCGATTTGCCATCCGGTGCGGGCACGATGGCATGAACCCCGTGATCTCCGCCCGCCTTGATCTCGCGGAGCAGTTCCACCTTGTCGAGCGTGTCGTCGCCCTTCGAGGAGGTGATGCGATAAACGCCGCTGGGGATTTTTTTCTCGTAATCATTCACGCCCACGTAGAGTGCGCCGAAGGCCCAAAGCATGCCGTTCACGGCGCGAATCTCCGCAGGAACCTTTTCCACCCTGGCCGGGTCGAGCGTCTGGCCGGGCGCGGGGGGCGCGAAGCGGTAGAGGCCGCCATATTGATCGCTGGCGATGATCCGGCCTTGCGGATCCACGCAGAGATTCACCCAGGAGCCCTGCTCGCCGCCGGGCACGGAGTAGAGCAGCTCCACTTGAAAGTCCTTCGCGATTTTGATGCGGCTGGCGGGGGTGGCCTTGTTCTCGCCGACCTCGCGGATGGCGGCCGATTTATCCGCGCCGAAAGCAGAACCGGACGCCAGGCAGAAGATCCCCAGGGTGAAAAAGTGAATCAATGATTTCATGTAAGGCAGAATTAAATAGCACAGTTCCGGCGAACGCAATCAGTCTATTTTCCATCAGTCTATTTTCCATTCGGAATGTTTTTTAGACACCATTGGGAGCAGCGCAATTTCTTTCCCTCCACGGGTTGCCGGCCCACAGCGAAGGTGGGAAAACTTTTCCATCCCCATCCCCTGGCGTAATGTAGCGTCGGGCTCTGGCCAACGGGGCGAGGGGCGGCGCTCACAGAGCTCTGCTACAGCGGCCATAATCGAGGAAGGGCTGGAATTTGATCCTCCACTCGGGAAGATCAAAACAGAGTGGCGGACGCCGTTACAATCCCTGCCAGTGCAAGGCAACGCCCGGAGTAAGGTTGGTGACGGGGCATAAGTCCTGATCGGGCGACCCTTGGAATAGGACTGATTTCGCCCCGCCCATTTAGGGCTTGGGAATTTTGTGGATGCTTCACCCCGGGCGTTGCTCGAAGACTCACTTTGCCCTGGCTGTCTCCTCATCGGAAAGCTGGATTTCAGCCGGCGACCCGGTTATCACTGCTGCGTGAGCACACTCGCCAGCAAGGTCATCGTTGTCATCGGTGGCACCAGCGGATTGGGATTGTCAGCGGCCAAGGCGTTGGTCGCGGCGGGTGCCAGGGTCGTTGTTGTCGGTCGTCATGCGGACAAGGTGGCCGCCGCCAAAAAGGAACTGGGCGCGGCGGTCGCGGGTTTGACGGCGGACGCAGCGAAGCCGGGCACGGCGTCGAAGGCGATTCAGCTGGCGCTCAAAAAGTTTGGTGGTTTCCACGGGTTGTACCATGTCGCCGGGGGCAGCGGACGGAGGATGGGAGACGGGCCGTTGCACGAAATCACCGATGCCGGCTGGAATTTCACGATCAATCAAAATCTCACTTCGCTCTTCTTCTCGAATCGCGCGGCGGTCCGGCAGTTTTTGAAACAGCGCACCGGCGGCACAGTGTTGAACTGCGGATCGGTGCTGGGTTTCTCGCCTTCGCCGAAATTTTTCAGCACGCACGCCTACGCCACGTCCAAGGCGGCGATCATCGGCCTCACAAAGGCGGCGGCGGCGCAGTACGCGGGCAATAACCTCCGCTTCAATGTCCTCGCGCCCGGGCTCGTGGCCACGCCGATGTCGCAGCGCGCCCAGGCGAACGCCGCGATCATGCAATTTATTCAGACCAAGCAACCGCTCGACGGTGGGCGCATGGGCGAACCGGAGGACCTCGACGCCGCCGCAGTATTTTTAATGTCGGACGAATCACGATTCGTTACCGGTCAGGTGCTGGCGGTCGACGGCGGTTGGAGTGTGAGCGAAGGCCAATTCCAATGAGCTACGCGATCGGGATTGATCTCGGCGGCACCAGCATCAAGGCGACGGCCACGACGCCGAGGGGTGAATCGCTGGGCCATTCCCGGGTTCCTTTCCGGCCCGATGAGCCGGGCGACTTTGCGGCAAAAATTCAGGCCGTTATTAACATGCTCCAAACGGGACAGGATGAGAAAGCAACCTGGATTGGGCTGGCGGCGCCGGGATTGGCGGCGGCCGATGGCCGTTCGATCGCGCATATGCCGGGGCGTTTGCAGGGATTGGAACAGTTGGACTGGACGGATTTCCTGAAGGTGAAGCAACCGGTCCTGGTGCTCAACGATGCCCATGCCGCCTTGCTCGGCGAGGCGTGGTTGGGCGCGGCCGAATCCTTTGGTGATTGTATTTTGCTGACGCTGGGCACGGGGGTTGGCGGCGCGATTCTCGCAAATGGAAGGCTGTTGCGCGGACATATCGGGCGGGCGGGGCACCTGGGCCATGCCTCGCTCGATCCGGAGGGCGAACCCGACATTTGCGGCATGCCCGGCAGCCTGGAGAACGCCATGGGCAATTGCACCGTGGCGCAGCGCAGTGGCGGGCGATTTCAAACGACGCACGATTTGGTGAAGGCGCATCTGGCCGGCGACGCGGCGGCGACTGAGGTGTGGTTGAAATCAGTGAAGGCGCTGGCCTGCGCCATTGGCTCGTTCATCAACATTCTGGATTCGGAGGCCGTCATTGTCGGTGGTGGCATTGCGCAATGTGGTGAGGCGCTCTTCGAGCCGCTGGAAAAGTATCTGCGGGCAGTTGAATGGCAGCCCGGTGGCCAGCGGGTGCGAATATTGCCGGCCAAGCTCGGAGAATTTGCCGGGGCCATCGGCGCCGCAGGCCATGTCATCCGTCAAAGCGGTGGGAAAATCGCGGGCAAATGGCGCGTCAACCTCATGCCCGATGTGCAGAAAGAGCGCTGAGTTGAATTTTTGATTTGCAAATAGCGTTGAGTTTTTTCCGGAAGCACGGTAGCATTTAAATGTGGATAAGCTGGATGGATATAGAAAGGCCGCGTTGAAACTGGCCCAAATAAAACACTTGGACACAAGTGAGGGTTATTGCGCCAAGATCCCCGGTTTTGCTGGCTTGATTGTCTTCAGCGAGACCAAGCGCGAGGCGCTGTCTGATTTGGAGTCTGCGTTGGACGGTTGGATTGAGCTTTCCTTGTCGCGAGGTGATGGGCTGCCGGCTCTGCATTCTGATCTCGTCGAAGCCCGCTAGCCAGCCTGCTGCCATCCCTCCCGGCTTACCTCGATTTCGTTCAGGATTTCCCTCAGCATACCGACGCCAATATCGCTGCCGTGCGGGTTGGGAATCGGCAATTTCATGGCGCCATTTACCATGTATTGATGTCTGCCACCCGCCAGGGGGCCTTCCCAACCCAGATTTCGAAGGCGCTTGATAAAATCTCTTCGACTAATTGGTGTGAGGTGCATACATATTTTGGGCAACTTGGTTGATCGAGCAAAACACGAAGCACGCTGCTTCAACCAGCTTTATCACAGCATATAGGATATAACATTCCGGCTTCCTCGATGGCATTGGTCTGAGTTACCATAATTGAACAATGACACCGACCGCTGACTATTTTGATCGCTGCCGCAAATTGCTGGGCGCAGTGGAACAGCAGCAGGCAGGCATCCAGCAGGCGGCGGATTGGTTCGCGGCAACCATTCTTGCCGGTCGCATGGTGCATCTGTTTGGCTCGGGTCACAGCCGGATTCTGGTCGAGGAAATGTGGCCGCGCTACGGCTCGTTCCCGGGCTTCAATCCCATCGTCGAACTCTCGCTCAGTTTCCACAATATGGTGGTGGGCCCAAACGGCCAGCGGCAGGCGATGTTTCTGGAAAATGTTCCCGGGTTGGCCGAGCGCATTCTCCGGAATTTCGACCTGTCGACGCTCGACTGCGCGCTCGTGGCCTCGTCGAGCGGCTGCAATGTGGTGCCGATTGAGATGGCCGAACAGTTTCGAAAACGCGGGGTCAAAGTGGTCGCGATCGTCAGCCGCCAACATTCTGAAGCCAGCACGAGCCGCCATGCCGGCGGCCAGAAACTGCAAGATTTCGCTGATCTGGTGCTCGATACCGGCGCGCCGGTGGGGGACGCGATGGTCAAGATTCCCGGACTCGACACCCCCGTGGCGCCCGGTTCGACCATCGGCGGCTGTTTGCTGGTGAATGCCATCAAAGCGGAAGTCGCCGCCCGGCTCACCCGCGCCGGGCAGCCGCCGAGGGTGCTTACGGCCACTGCCCTGGTCGGTGCCGAAAAGGCCACAAAACTATTCGAGGCGGCCTACGACGAACATGCGCGACGTCTCGCCGGGCTTTATGCCAGCCTGGGTCAACCAGCCACCGACTGATTTTATGAGGAACCAAGTTTTGCTGGTCGAATGCGTGGATGGGCCCGGTCTGGTGCACACTATTACGGGCGTGTTGTTCCAGGCAGGGGTCAACATTGTCGGCAATCATGAGTTTGTGGACGGCGAATCAGCGCGGTTCTTCATGCGCACCGAGTTTGCCGGCGCGCCGGACGGCGCCGCGCTCGTCGCCAGCCTGACGCGGGTGTTGCCCGCGGACGCCTGGGTGCGCCTGCACCAGTCGGAGCGTCGCCGACTCGTGGTGTTCGCCTCGATCGAACATCATTGCCTGGCCGACCTGCTGGTGCGCCATGCGTATCAGGACATCAACGCGGACATTGTGGCGGTGGTCAGCAATCACGACACCCTCCGTCCGCTCGCAGACAAATTTGGCGTCCCGTTCCATCATGTCCGGCACGAAGGCAAAGCGCGCGCCGAACATGAAACCGAAATTCTCGCCCTGCTGGAAACCCTCCAGCCGGAGTATCTGGTGCTGGCCAAATACATGCGCATTCTCACGCCGGCCTTTGTCACTCGCTGGCGGCAGCGGATTCTTAACATTCACCACTCGTTCCTGCCGGCTTTTGCGGGCGCCCGGCCGTATCATCAGGCGTTTCAACGCGGTGTGAAAGTCATCGGCGCCACGGCGCATTTTGTGACCGACCAGCTCGACGAAGGCCCGATCGTGGTCCAGCAGGTCATTCCGGTGGACCACACACACGCCCCGGCGGATCTGGCGCGGGCCGGGCGCGATGTGGAGCAGATTGTGCTGGCCCGCGCACTGCAGCTCGTGCTGGAGGATCGTGTGTTCCTGTGCGGAAATCGTGCCATCATCTTTGACTAAACAATGCGGGCGCTCCACGAGCGACTCTTCCTAACTTATCCTTCATCCCCCATGCCTGTTCCTCCCCTTCGCACCACGGTCATCGGCAGCCTTCCTTTTCCCGGCTGGCTGGAATTTGCCGCGCACCATCTCGATCGCTTTGGCGAGGCTGATCGCACGGAACTGATTGAAGATGCGGTGAGCATGGCTGTGCACGATCAGCTGGAAGCCGGTTTGGATGTGATCACCGACGGCGAACAAACCCGGCTTGATTTCAACCTGTCCTTTTACGGGTTCATGGAAGGGATTGAACTCGAGGGCGCGCCGCCACGGCGGTGGGGGCCGCCGGCGCACGATCAGCGTGGCAAACACAAAGTCACGGGCGATCTGCGCGCGCCGCGTGGGCTCGGCGTCGTCGAGGACTTCGAACGGTTGAAACGACTGGCGTCACCCCAACTCTCAACCCTCAACCCTCAACCCTCAACTACTCTGAAGGCCTCCGTTCCCGGTCCCTACACCTTGAGCGGCCGGCTCGCCCCCAACGGGCAATATCCGGATCGTTTCGCGCTCACCGAGGCGTTGCTGCCGCTGGTGCGCGCGGAGCTGGCGGTGCTGGTGCAATCGGGTTGCCAGGAAATAACCTTGGATGAGCCGTCGATGAGCTGTTACGCGCATCGTGAAGACACGCAACGATTTGTTGATATCTTCAACCGCACGGTGGAGCCAATCGTTGGCAAATGCCGCCTTGCGACGCACCTGTGCTTTGGCAACTACAAGGGCCGGGCGGTGGGGCCGCGGCGGTACGCGCCGATGTTCCCGTCGTTCCTGCGTCTGCCGGTGGACGAGATTCACGTCGAGATGGCGAGCCGCGAGTTTGCCGAGCTGGAACTCATTGCCACCATCGCGCGGACGAAAGATGTGGCCGTCGGTATCATTGATGTGAAGAGCTACTATATTGAAACCGTGGAAGACGTGGCGAATCGCGTCCGTGCCTGCCTGAAGCATGCGCCCGCCGATCGCCTGTCCTTCGCGCCGGACTGCGGCCTGAGCCAGACCGCGCGCTGGGCGGCGAAGCAGAAGTTGCAGAACATGGTCGCGGGGGTGCGGCGCGTGCGGCAGGAACTCGGGGCCTAGCCACGGATGAAACCCGGCATGAATGCCCATAAGGTACGCGGATGGACCGGGGTTAAACGGTTGGGCGGCGCTTCAATTCCTGTGGTATCCAGGCACTCATTAGTAAATCACATTTTCCCCCTCCGGGATTATTCCGGGTTCCCTCCGCGGCTGGATTTTGCCCGATGAAATTGCCGTTGCTCCAGGACGATGTGTTTCTCGCGGACGTGCGCGCGGCCGCGCACGAGCCAAGCCAGCTGAACCTCTGGTGGCTTGGTCAAAGCGGATTCCTGGTGCAGTGGCAGGGCAAACACCTGTTGCTGGATCCGTATCTATCCGACTCGCTCACGCAAAAATATGCACGCACCGACAAACCGCATGTGCGGATGACCGCGCGCGTCCTGGCACCGGAGCGATTGGATTTCATCGACGTCGCCACCTCGAGCCACAACCACACCGACCATCTTGACGCGGAGACGCTGGTGCCTCTGCTGCGCGTGAATCCAAAATTGGAACTGGTCGTGCCGGAGGCGAACCGGCTGTTCGCGGCGGAGCGTTTAGAGGTGGCGCCGGAACGGTTGCGGGGTCTCGACGCCGGCCAGTTCCTGGAGGTTGCGGGGTTTCGAATTCACGCCGTGCCGGCGGCTCACGAACAGGTGGAACGGGACAAATCGGGCCGTTGCATTTACCTGGGCTACGTCGTTGGTTGCGGGCCGTGGACGATTTATCACAGCGGCGACACGGTGCCGTTCGCAGGCCTGGCGGAGGCGCTTAAGCCCTTCCAGATTGACGTGGCCCTGCTGCCGATCAACGGCCGGTCGCCGGAGCGGCGCGTGGCCGGCAATCTCTGGGGGCGCGAGGCAGCGGCGCTGGGCCAGGAGATCGGCGCGCGGCAGGTGATTCCGTGTCATTATGATTTGTTCGAGTTCAACACCGCCTCGCCCGATGAATTTGTGGTGGCGTGCGGAAAACTCGGCCAGCCATATTGCGTGCTGAAAAATGGCGGATGCTGGAGCAGTGGAGAATTGTTGCGGATGGAGCGCCGGTCTCCGACCCGGCTCGGTTGAGCCAGTCACACAAACGTGCCGGATCGGAGACCGGCGCTCCAGTCGACGGAACGGCCGCGCGGCACTTCAAAATTCTCCAGCTTGGTAGGAGACGAGGTGACGAGTCTCTGATTTCTTTGATTTTGTGGAGTGGTTTCATAAAAGCTGTGGCCGAGTTCCGAAGGCGGGCAGAAAAATTCCGCGAGGTTTTGGACTGCGGCGGTCCTCTGCCGCTTTGGCGTCGTCAGCCCGGCCGTGGTAAAGCGGCAGAGGACCGCCGCAGTCCAAGCGCTGCCGCGTAGTTCATCCGCGCCCAGCGCTCGCGTCGGCTACAGAATTCCTAAAATCGCTCTGGCGGGAAAAGTTAGAGGCTCTGCACGTCGTCTCCTACTATTTTAAGGGGCGGTTGGCGGTCAATTGTCCTCAGGTTCGTCTGGTTTGGCCTGCGCAAGGATCGCATTTATTGCTTTCTGCGCGTCGCTCTGTAATTCCGGGTCGGAAAGGTAGCGCCGTATTTGCGGAAGGACAGGGGTGACTGTTTTGCCGAGCGCCTGGAAGGCCCCCACCGCTTGGATACGCCTCATTTCACCGTCAAGATAATGAACAGTGAACACGGACTGCCTGCTCGCGATGGAAATCAATGTTGACTTTGCCTGGGAATGCTCGGCACCAAGCTCGCGAACCAAGAAAGGCAGTGCATCGGTACCGAGGTTTTTCACGGCTGTGTCCGCTGCCTCTCGGTCCAAGCCAGTGTGACTCCCGATACCTCCGTAACCTTCCTCCAGCCACGAGCTGAGTGGACGTCCGTCCCAACTTGGTTCCTTGTGTGTCGCGAAAATCGTTGTGATGGCCATGCAGACCAACGCGACGAGGCTGATAAAAACAATGATGCGGCGACGACGCATGTTGGTAAATGCTGGCTTAAGGCTCAGGTTAGAGTTAACGACTGAATCATGCCTAAAAAACCAAATACTTTCAACTCTTCGTCAAATTGTAAACTCCGGCAAATCCGATTTTGACGGTTCAATTGCAGTTTCCTGAGTGCGGACGGAGCACCAGTCTCCGACCCGGCTCGGTTGAGCCAGTTACACAAACGTGCCGGGTCGGAGACCGGCGCTCCGAGGGCCGCACACCACCAGAAATCATCTGCTCGGGTGTGCCTCGGCGCGTTCCCACTCATCCCGGCCTTCTCCCTCGGGGAGAAGGGAAAGCGGCCCTTTTACAGGTCACTTCATCGTGGTCTTTCGCGAATCCAGCCGCGGTAATTCTGCGAGCAGCAGGAACAATGTCTCCTTCTCCCGGCGGGAGGGGGAAGGGATTGCAATCGGCGCAACGCATTTTAATTGGAAACTGTTTTTGATAATCACTCCCGCGACTCTGCACGTCGTCTCCTGCGATTTTCATTTGCAGTTGGCTTTCAGTTTTCCCTTGAGGAAGGCGACGCTGGCGGGTGTTTCGCTTTCATTCAGCCCGTGCAGGATCAAGGCACCGACAAATTGTTCCCGGCGCAATCGGGCGACATAATGGTCCCAGTCAATGATGCCGCGCCCTGCGCCCCGGCCATCAGGGAGCGCGTCAGCACCGAGTTCCTTCGCGTGGGCGAGGACAACATCCGGACCGAGCAGGTCAAACGCTTCATCCAAAATGTCCCGCATGCGCGGCCGGTCGCCAGGATGAAATAAATTCGCGGCGTCCATCACCACTTTCAAGCGCGGCGATTTCAATTCATCGAGCAGCCGGCGACACTTTTTCGCGGAATTCACCACATTGGCGGTCTCGGGTTCGATGCCCAGCGTGACGTTGTGCGCCTCCGCCGTGGCGAGCGCGTTGCCCAGACTGTCCAGCAAATCCCGCCAGGCATCTGGCGAAGAATTGTCCGGATGCCGCCGCCACATATCCGCCGGATCGCGCGTGCCGGTGCACAGGGTGATGACCGGTGCGCCCAGTTCTACGCAGGCCGCGGCGAGAATTGGAAGGCGGCGCAATCCATCGCGGCGCTGGGCCAAATCCGGGTGAATCAAATTGAAGGTGCCGGAAACGGCGGCGATGCGAATCCGTCGCGCGGCCAGTTCGCGCCGGATGGTTTCCACGACCGCCGGGTCGATCCGCTCGGGAAGCGTGGGCAGGCCGACGCAGGCGAAGTTGAACTGAATGCAATGAAGTCCGTGAGCCGCCACGGCGTCGAGGGTTTCGATGAACGTGGATCGGGAGAACGTTTTTGCGAAGATGCCGAGTTGCATCGGAGTGGCCGGGTTTCGCCTCACACCGCGCCGGTGACATCGGCCAGCCGCACGCGCTCGCCGCTTTCCGCCGAGCGCGC
>JAYTXL010000139.1:0-3436 GCA_043742955.1 Verrucomicrobiota bacterium
GTTGGGGGTGGCGCGGGTGATGTCGGTGAAGTTGATGCAGACGCGGTCGGTGGCTTTGATGCTGGCAGCCAGCGGCGCGGCGCCAATGGGCGATTGCAAGGCGGCCAGCACGGCAGCTTTCTCATCCGGCAGTCCGGGATTGTGCGACGGTTGAATGACGGTCGTGCGGACGTCGGGGAGTTCCACGGGCAAATGCCCGCGACCGTAGGCGAGGTTAACTTTCATGGGGGCACAAATACCGATTCATCATGTGGCAAGTTTACTTGAGAAACGAACTTAGCAAAGCAGGAAAAGCGGGAAAACCGGAAGCGCGGAACAGCACAATTCATTGTACTTAGCCAGAAGCACCCAGTTGAAAACTGGTGGCCCGCGGCCGGAGCGCGGCCTACAGGCCGCTTCACCGCCCAGGAGTCCAGCAAATAGCGCACACCAAACAGTGAACGAAATTGAAGCGGCATGAATGCCGCGCTCCTGCGCGCCAGCGTCGTCCGGGGATGTTTGGCGCTGGTCCCGTTGCATCTCTCCGGCTGCGGATAAGGTGTGGCGGGTCGCTACTTCTGCCGTGAGTTCGAAGATTGCAGTGAGTCTCCTCACGTCGTCTCCTACCAGATCAAATGTGTATCCGACGATTCAAGGCCGGCTGCGGCCAGTTCTCTTGTAATTTTCCAAAAGGGTCTTCAACTGCTGGACTTTCTCCGGTTGATCGGCGTAGAGGTTTTTGCGTTCCGACACGTCCTGCCGCAGGTCGAATAATTCGCCCGGTTGATCGTGCGCAGCATAGCCGCGGGCCTGCTTGAGCCAGGGCGGTTCGCCACTCCTGCCATTGTCGTCGCCGGTGGGTGCGTCGATCAACACCCAGTTGCCCTGGCGGATGGCAAATTTGCCGGATCCACTGTGGTGCACGGTGGCGGTCCGGAGCGGTCGGGAAAATGGTCGGCCGTACAATACCGGGAGCAAATTGTAACTGTCCTCGCCGGCATCGGCGGGCAGCTGGACACCCAGTTGCGCGGCGACGGTCGCCAGCAGATCCACGTGGCAGATTGTTTCCTCGCTGACCGCACCGGCCTTGATCTTCCCCGGCCAACGCGCCAGGAACGGCACGCGATGGCCGCCTTCCCAGGTGTCGCGTTTGGCGCCGCGCAAGTTTCCCATGCTGAAATGGCCGTATTGTTGCGCCCGATCGTAGGCGCCCGGCTTGATCTCCACTACTTCCGGGCCATTGTCGGCGGTGAAGATGATCAAGGTGTCCCGCTCGACCCCCGCGCGTTTGAGCGAGTCCAGCACCTGGCCGACGGTCGCGTCCACTTGCGCCACAAAATCACCGTATTCTCCCGCCTGGCTTTTGCCTTGGAACTCCGGCGCCGGCACGACCGGGTAATGGGGGGCGGTCAGCGGGAGATAGAGGAAGAACGGCTTGGGCGGCGTGGTTTTGACCGAGGCTTCGATGAACTTTACGGCGCGGCGCGTCAATTCCGGCATGATCTCCACCCACTGCCAGCCGGGCAGCATCGGTCCCGGACGATTAAATTCGGGTCGGTTCACCACGCTGGGAATGCCGACGGTCCGGTCGTTTTCGATGAAGCAGTAGGGCGGATAGTTCGGCACATCCACGCCGAAGTAGTAATCGAATCCGTGCGTGGTCGGGCCGTCGGCGATGGGTTTCGTGAAGTCCACATTGCTGAGGCGATCGGACCCGCTCTTCGGCGGCGCGCCGTCCTTGGTGGGCCAGGTCCAGCCCAGATGCCATTTGCCGATGCAGCCGGTTGCGTAGCCGTGCTGCTTCAAAAGTGCAGGCACGGTGAGTCGTCCGGGCTCGATCAGGCTCGCGCCCCAGGGAGTGAGCACGCCAAATTTCATACGCGAACGCCAGCAGTAGCGCCCGGTCAACAGGGCGTAACGCGTCGGCGTGCAAACGGACGACGGCGCGTGCGCGTCGGAAAAGCGCATCCCGTCCAGGGCGAGGCGGTCGAGGTTCGGGGTGGGAATCTTCGAGGACTTGTTGTAGCAGCCGAGGTCGCCGTAGCCCAGATCATCGGCGAGGATATAGACGATGTTGGGAGAGGAAGCGGCGTTGGAAGTGCCGGGGAAAACCGGAGCCAAAAGGCACGCGAGCCAACCCAGCACGAGTCTCCGAAGTGGCTTCATAGTGGGTCTGGATGTTTTAGGGTGCGGTGGCGGCGGTGCCGCTGGCGTCCACCTGGTAGCCCCATTTGGCGATGTATTCGGAACCGGGACGGAAGTCATCGTGCTGCGCGGTGAGCTTTTTCCGGAGCAACGCCGCCAGCGCCGCTTCGAGATTTGCGTGCTCGGGTTGGCCGGCCAGATTGTTGAGCTGTTCCGGGTCGAGCTCGTTGTCGAAGAGCAGCCATGAGCCGGCGAGATCGCGCACATAGGTATGGCGCACGGTGCGCACGGCGCGGTATTCCTTGCCCCCACGGGCGCGGGTGAATTCCCCGAATGGCGACGCGCACTGAATAATCGCGGCACCACCCGAAGGATCCGCGCCTCCGCGCAGGAATTTGGTGAAATCAAAACCCTCAACGGATTTCGGAACTGGCAGGCCACATAAACCCAGCAGGGTCGGCATCACATCCTCGGTGTTGATGGTCGCGGCGACGCGGCACGGCTGAATCTTGAGCGCGGGCGGCAGGCGGAACAGCATCGGGACGCGCGCGGACTCCTCGTAGGGCCGCTGTTTGCGCTGCTGGTTGTGCGAGCCCAGCATGTCGCCGTGGTCGGACGTGAAAACGACGATGGTATTGTCCGCGAGGCCGGTTTCCTTGAGCGCCTGCAGCAACTCGGCGAAACAATCGTCCAGCGCCGTGCAGTGCGCATAGTAACCGGCGAGAAATCCGCCGGCCGGAACCCGCGCTTCGGGCGGGACGTTCGGGCGGAGTAGAATTTTCTCGGCCGAATACATTTCCCGATATTTTGCCGGGGCGGTTTCATACGGATTGTGGGGCGGACCCCAGGCGAGCCAGAGCAGGAAGGGCTTGGCGTTCGGCGCGCGGCTGCGGATAAATTGCGCGGCGTCGCGGGTTTGGGCGAGCGCATCGTAGCCGTCCCATTTCAATTTTTCGGTGTCGTCCGCAAAGTAGGGTGAGCGGTTGTAATTGTGAGTGCATTCCAGAACTTTCCAATAGTCGAAGCCCTGCCGGCGTTCGCGCGGGATGAAGCTTTCGCGGCCATGGCCATCCACGTGCCATTTGCCGATGCAGCCCGTGTCATAACCTGCGGCCTTGAGTTCTTTGGCGATGGTCACTGCGTTGGTGCTTAACGGAACGTCGTTGATAAAAACCCCATGGGTGAGCGGCCGCTGCCCGGTGAGCAATGACGCGCGCGTGGGAGAGCAGACCGGCATGCCCGAGACGGCTTGGGTGAAATTCACGCACTCGCGTTCAAACCGATCCAGATGGGGGGTCTTGACGTTCGGGTC
>JAYTXL010000140.1:0-2301 GCA_043742955.1 Verrucomicrobiota bacterium
CATCACGCCGTAGCCCACATAACGCAGGTATCCTTTGATTCCCACGTCCAGGCAGCGGTTCAATCCGTGATGTTCCAAACTGTTGATCTCGCTCTCCACCGCACTGTGTTGTTTGCGTAGGGCCACAAACTGTTTTTCGTTTTCACGTTCACTCTCCGCCGCGTTCTTCTTCCCGCGTTTGGGCATCACGACCGTCGGCACATACAAACTCAACAACTCCCGGTCTTCCATCCGCGTGAAGCCCTTGTCAAAACTCAGGCTGCCCACCGCTCCCGCGCCATACCTTCCGAGCAGCCGGTCGGCCACCGGCACGCTCCGGTCCACGTCGGCCACGCCCGCCGCCACGTCGTAGTCCTGGATCAATTGATGCTGGTCGCTCGCGATCAACAGCCGGTGGCCCAACTCCACATTCGGCCGCGGCTTGCCCTTTTGGATCCATTCGGTGGGCGGCTCGAAGAGCGAAAACACTTTCTCGTGCGGGGCAATGGTTTCTTCCTTGAGCAACCGCCGTTCGACCAGGTCCAGATGTTTGTCCAACATGCGGTGGAAGTATTCGAGCGCTTCCCAGTGGGCCATCTCCACGGGCTGGTCGCACAGGCTGGAGAGGCTTTCACGCACTTTGGAGGCAAGGTCGCGGCCCACGGACAGATACTCGCGCACGGCGGATTTTACACGCGCTTCCTTGTTCGGTCCGCCGCGATAGACGATGTGGCTGGTGGTGCGTTGGAGGTTCTTGAGTTGCCGCCGCCACTCCTTGGCCTTGCGCCAGCCGGGCAGCGCGTAGCCGAAGCGGTCGCGATATTTCACAATCAAATCCACACACTTGCGGCCCGCGTCCCAGAGCAGATTCAAGTCGGTGGGGAAATGGACATCGGTTTCCAGGACGTAGGGGTCCACCTTCACTTCAAGCGCCGCACGGGGCGCGCCGCCTTTTTTTGCGAACACCTCTCTTCCCGCCGCCGCGATGCGCGCGTTGATCGCTTGGAGCAGTTCGTCGTCGAGCAGGGCGACGTTGTCCCGCAGGGTCTGATGGCCGAACCTTTTGGACTCGTCATCCCACGGCGTGGCCGGCAACCCCAGCATCTGGCGCACGAGCGGGTCGTAGTTGGCGACGTGTTCCATCCGATCCCAGTCGGCAGCCAGGCCGAGGCGCACGACCCCGAGCACGAGGATTTGCCACAGGTCCATGCCAGTGCGTCCGGTGGCTTTCTTGCCCGCGAGGATTTTGGCTTCGAGCAACGCGAAGATCTCGGCCTTGAGCGTGGGATGCATCCAGATCCATTGCAGACCGGCGAGGAGCGGCGGGAGTTCGTCGCGGCTCTTGAGCGGCAGGCGAATCTTTTCGATGGGCGTGATCTGGAGTTCGGGCTGAGGTTGGAAGGGGTGGCGCATGACGGCGAATGTTGTGGGTTCAGACACCGAAATCCCTGCAATCATTCAAACACCCCGCGAACATTCGCACGCGCCATCCGCACCAATCCCAATGCTGACGCGTTCATTCACATTTCCTGGCAGACACTACCTTGTCATCATCGAAACTACCGCCACGGGTTTTTCGGCCTACTCGCCGGACTTGCCGGGCTGCGTCGCGACAGGCCGCTCGCGCAATGAAGTCGAAAAGGAAATGCACGACGCCATCAAGTTTCACATCGAGGGTCTGCGCCTGGCTGGCGAAGAAATTCCCGAACCGCAATCACAGGCGTCATATTGTGAAGTCGCCGCCTGACTCCGCTGCGTCCGGATAGCCACATCAGGATTCTTCCTTTCCAGTTTTGAATTTCATCGCGCGACCGGCGTGCCTTTGCCATCCTTCCGCGCATGACGCGCACGGAAAAACTTCTGGCGGAACTGATCGCGCTGCCCAGCGTGAATCCGGCCTTCCTATCGCCGCGTGATCCGCAGGCGGGTGAACAGCGCGTCGCGGACTTTCTGGCGGCCACGGCGGCTCAGGCGGGGCTGGAGATTGAATTTCAAAGAGTGTTGCCCGGCCGCGCCAACGTCATTGCACGATTGCTTCCCAAAAACAAAATCCGCCGGACCATTCTGCTCGCGCCGCATCTGGACACGGTCGGCGCCGACGGCACCCGGTTCATTCCGCAGCGCCAAAACGGTCGGCTTCATGGCCGCGGCGCGTGCGACACCAAGGGTTCCGTCGCCGCCATGCTCACGGCCCTGTGCGAACTGGCGACGGCCAAAACCCGGCCGCAGGAAACTGAAATTGTTTTTGCCGGCTTGATTGACGAGGAACAGGCGCAGGCCGGTTCCCGCGCGCTGGTGGCGGGCGGATTCAAGGCGGACCTC
>JAYTXL010000141.1:0-2794 GCA_043742955.1 Verrucomicrobiota bacterium
ATGCCGCTTCAACTTCACCCCCGCTCGAGGGTTCGAAAACTGCTCGACTCGTGGACCATGAAGCGGCCTGAAGTCCGCGCTCCTTTCGCGGGCCGCCCATTTGCAACCGCATCGTTACAGACACAATCATGGATCGGTGTCGCTGCTGCATTCGCGTTCCTTTCGTTTTTCCCGCCCGCAGCGCGGGCTGCTTCGATCTGGCGCGAGGGGGAGAGTCCGACCAAGTCCACCGCGCAGCCGCATAATTGGTATGACTCGGTGAAGAAGGACGTGCTCTCCGGCGGCAACTGGCTTTCGCACTACGGCGAAAAACCAGGCGAGGCGAGTTATGAAGTGGAGGTCGCAGAGGCCGGGAAATATTCGTTTTTCGCGCGGTTGAATCCGGTGGCGTCGGAACCGAAATGGCAGCTCGACGGCGGCGCCTGGACGCCCGTGGCTTTGGGCACGGCGCAGCAGCAGCAGAACGTGGCGGCCGACGGGAAATTCGATCATCGCTTCATCGCGTGGGTGAAGATCGGAGTGCTCACTCTCACTCAGGGCCGGCACACGATCGGGTTTCGTTTCGAGGGCGGGGTGGCGAATAGCGGGGCGCTGGATTGTTTCGTGCTGACGACGGACGCCTTCGTGCCACAGGGAAAAATGAAACCGATGGCTGCGCCGACGGCGGGCGGGCCGGGCGACTGGTTTCCGTTGCTCGCGGATGAGGACCCATTTGATCCGCGCAGTGTCATCAACATGTCGGCGCTGGTGCCGGCCCCGGCGGGGCAGTTTGGATTCTTAAAGGCGGTGGGCAAGGATTTGAAATTCGAGAAATCGGCCGGCCCAGTGAAGCTGTGGGGCGTAGGCGCGAATGTCGAGCCCGGCCGATACACGCGGGAGCAGTTGACGCAACGAGCGAAATATCTTCGAAAATTCGGCATCAATGTGGTGCGGCAGCACCCGATGTTTGACGAGTTGCAGACGGGCGGGCGGATCGATGCAAAGAAGCTCGACCAATACGACTGGTGGTTTGCCGAGTTGAAGAAGCACGGCATCTACTCGGATTGGTCCATTTTTTATCACTGGACGGTTTCGCGCGACGCGGGCTATCCGTTATTCGACGACCTCGAGGGGGAAGGCGACCGGCGTGATACCTACGGCGTCATCACCGGCGCGCCGCAGCTGTGGGAGTTGCGAAACCGGGTCGTGACGGAGCTGCTCACGCACAAAAACCCTTACACCGGCCTGCGCTACGCCGATGATCCGGCGCTTGCGGTGGTCGAGATGCAAAACGAGGACTCGATCTTTTTCTGGAATCCACTGGGCGAACTCGCGAGCAAGCAGCCAAAGAAATGGGTGGCCCACGCGAAGCAATTGCGAGGTAGTTTTGCCGGCTGGGTGAAAGCGAAATACCAGAACGACTCGGCGCTGAAGGCGGCCTGGGGTGTGCTGAGGGAGGGGGATAGCGTGAGCGCGCCGGAGCTGCATCTAATGACGCCGTGGGAGCTGGATGGACCCGGTCCGCGCGGGCCATTTGCCGGCCAGAGCCAACGCGCGGGTGATGTGATCGCGTTTCTCGCGGAGCTGCAGCGCAATGAATTTGAGGCCTGTGCAAAGGTGATCCGCGCAACCGGGTTCAAAGCTGTGACCGTGACCACGGCGTGGCAGGTGGGTGGGGCGGCGACGGATCCGGCGAACATTTGGACCGACACCGTGGGTTCCATGATCGACCGGCACAACTACGCGGGCGGCGGCGATGGCGGGCACGGCATTGCGGAGGGAAAGGTGAACAACCAGTCGCACCTCGCCACGCCGGGCGGCGGCATTTTCGGCATCGGCATGAAGCAGGTCGATTCGAAGCCTTTCAGCGTCACGGAATGGACGCAATCCGCGCCGAACCAATGGAAGGCCGAGTGCGCGCCGATCATGGCGTTTTATGCGATGGGCTTGCAGGGTTGGGATGCCTCGTATCATTTCATCCAAAGCGGGACCCGACTGGGGGATGGCTGGCCGGGCATGTCGAGTTACGCTACGGATACGCCGGCTTATCTCGGCCAATTTCCCGCGCTCGCCTTCGCGCTCCAGCGCGGACATATCACGGAGTCACCTGTTGTGGCTGCGCGCCGCTTGTCGAGAGCCGAGTTATTTACCGGGCGGGACGCGCTCAAGCAGGATGCGACGAAAGGCGGTTATGACGTGAAGACCATGATGGTGGATGGGGGCACGCCGCTGGAGGCCTTTGCGATCGGCCGGGTGACGGTTGCGTTCGAGGGCGGCAAAACCGAGCAGGCCGATTTCACCAAGTATTGGGATCAGCCAAACAAAATCATCCGCAGTGCGACCGGCGAACTGACGTGGGATTACGGTCGCCAGGTCATCACGGTGCAATCGCCGAAGACGCAGGCGGTGATTGGCCGGACCGGGGCGGGTGTATTCAAACTCCCGGGGGTGACCGTGGTCTTCAAGACGCCCTTTGTGAGCATGATTTTTACGCCGCTGGACGATCTGCCGCTGGCGCAAAGCAAACACATCCTCATCACTGCGCTCGCGCAGGACAAGCAAAGCGGTGCGCGCTACAACGCCGACGGGACGCGTCTGGAAGCCGCGGGCACCGCGCCGCTGCTGCTCGAACCGGTTCAGGCCACGCTCAAGTTGGCCGGCTCCCGGCCGGCGATGGTCACACCGTGTGATCACTATGGAGTGCCGCTGGCGGCCAAGTCCGTGCCCGTAGCCGCGGATGGCAGCATCACGATTGATGGGACGTACCGGGCCTATTATTACGAGGTCAAAAGGTAACGCGTGGTTTTGCGGTTCG
>JAYTXL010000142.1:0-4389 GCA_043742955.1 Verrucomicrobiota bacterium
AGTCCGTGCCCGTAGCCGCGGATGGCAGCATCACGATTGATGGGACGTACCGGGCCTATTATTACGAGGTCAAAAGGTAACGCGTGGTTTTGCGGTTCGGTGAGAAATATTGGTGGAAACGGGGGGGCGGCCGCCGGGCCAATCCTGTCCCGTGCTGTTCCAACGGTCTTTCGAAAGATTCCCGCGCTACGCTTTGGCCAACTCGGCGTGGGCGTGGCGTAGCATGCGTTCGGTGGCTTCCCAGCCGATGCAAGCATCGGTGATGGAGACGCCGTAACGAAGTTCGGAGACCGGCTTGGGAAAAGGCTGGCTACCCTCGATCAGGTGGCTCTCAACCATCATGCCGATGAGGGAATGGTTTCCCACCACGCGCTGCGCAATGACGCTCTGCCAGACTTCCTCCTGCTTCGCGTGTTGCTTGCCCGAGTTGGCGTGGCTGCAATCCACCATGAGCACGGATGGCAATCCCGCCTTGATCAATTGGGCGGACGCCTCGGCGATGCTGGGCGGGTCGTAGTTGGTCAGTTTGCGCCCGCCGCGGAGCACGACATTGCCATCCGGATTGCCGGCGGTGACCACGATGCTGGTGACGCCGTCCTGATCAATGCCCAGGAAGTTGTGCGGGGTGCGCGCGGCGGTCATGGCATCGATCGCAATTTGGAGGCTGCCATCGGTGGCATTTTTGAATCCGACAGGCATGGAAAGGCCGCTGGCCATTTCGCGGTGCGTCTGGGACTCCGTGGTGCGGGCGCCGATCGCGGCCCAGCTCACGAGGTCAGCGAGATATTGCGGCACGATGGGATCGAGGAACTCGGTGGCGGTGGGCAGGCCGAGCGCGGTGATTTGCAGCATCAACTCGCGGCCGATTTTCAAGCCGGCCTCGATCTCATAACTGCCATCCAGATGCGGGTCGTTAATGAGGCCCTTCCAGCCAATGGTGGTGCGCGGTTTTTCGAAATAAACGCGCATGATGAGGACGAGCCGGTCGCTCAACTCTTGGCGCAGGGCACTGAGTTTCCGGGCATATTCAAGAGCGCTCTTGGGGTCGTGAATGGAGCACGGCCCGATGACGACCAGCAGGCGGCGATCCTCGCCCGCGAGGATGCGTTTTACGGCGTCGCGGCCCTCGACCACGGTCTGCGCGCTGGCATCGGTGATGGGCAGGGCCGACTTGAGCAGGCGTGGCGGCGACAGGCGGCGGGTTTCGACAACGCGGAGATTTTGGGTCTGCTGCATGAAAATTCTTATTTGGGTTCGTTCAATGGGGTGACGGAGCGCGGGCTTCAACCCGCTTCAGCGTAACTTTTTTGTGGCGCAGTAAATAACCAGCCCGCCTCCCCATCGGGCGTTGAAGCGGCGTGAACGCCGCGCTCCGTTCGGGTCAATCGGATGTCACTCAATTCTACAATTCTCAATCAGTGGACGGAACTTGATTTGAACCGTCGCGGTTACAACCAGCCTGGTTTCTCGGGCAGGCAGGCCTCGAATTCCTGGATCAGCGACGTCTCGTAATCGCCTGCGTACGTGCCGGCAAAAAAGCGTCTAAGGGCTTCGTTGAAAAAGCGTTCCCAGGATTTTTCCTCGCGGCCGGGATTGATGGGGAAGTACAGCGCCGCGTTGGCCTGGGCGGCCTGCTGGTCACCGGGCGCGTCGCCGATCATGAGAATTTTGTGCGCGGGATATTTTCCGCGGGCGGCAAACTTGAGATGCTCGGTTTTGGTGCCCATTTCCTGGCCGGCAATCACTTGCACATATTTGGCGATGCCGTGCTCGGTCCATTCGCGTTCCAGCGCGGGGGTCGGGGTTTGCGATATAACCATGGCGTCGGCGAGCCGGGCGATCTGCTCCAGGCTCTCGGGCACCAGCGGAAACGGCGGCACGCCATGCACGATGTCTTCCACGGCGGCATTGACAGCATCGCTCCAGATCTTGATGGGGGCGAGGCCGGTATTGCCGCCTTTGACCTCGGCGTTGAGAGTGGCGTTACCGAGCCGGGATTCGCGCGCGATCCATTCGTCGAGCGCGCGGGTTCCGGGCACATTGACATTCCGGGCGATGACCTCGGGGCGCTCGCGCAGGAGGTTCAGCGCGCGGGAGAGGGCGGGGAAACGGTTCGCGCCGCGGGTCTTGGAGTAAAGGTTTACGAAGTCCCAGCATTCGCGCGCGTACTTGCTCGCGGGTTGGAGACCGAAATGCTTGACGAACATCGGCGTGAAACACTCCTTGTGCTTGATCTCCATGCTGTCGAAAATGCAGCCATCGGAGTCAATCCCAATGAAGAATTCCTTGGTCGGTTTGAAATCGCGCAAAACTTGGGCCGGGTCGCTCATAAAAAAATCAGGCGCAAAGTAGGCGGGTAAATCAGCAACGAGTCAAACACGTTTTCGGCCGGGGTGCCGGAAACCGGCGGCTCGGGCCCTTGACGTGAGCGATCCATGGGTGGAGTGCATACTCCACCGGGATGAGTTGCTGCCGCTCCGCCGGGCGGGCAGCGTCGGCCAGGTTCACGTGCGCATCAAATTTTTCATCGCAAAGGCCGGTCACATTTGTAAATCATCAGCCATGCGCGTGGAATAACTGAAATCCGATTTGCTGGCCCGGCCGGACACGGAGCGTTGGCGCTTTGTTCATGGGCTGAATTGATCCGACCCCGACAACAATGACCCCCTTTGACCAACACTCCCCTGACTGTGCCGCCGGCGAAAGGCTCGTGCTCCACATTCTGGAAAAGGGCCACCCCCTTCCGCCCGGCGAATACGGCTTCTTTGAATGGTATTGCGAAGACCCGGCCTGCGATTGCCGTCGCGCGCTCCTCCAGGCCCGTTCTCCGCAGCATCCCGGGCGCATCCTCGCCACCATTAACTACGGCTGGGAAAGCGCTGCCTTTTACACCGACTGGATGCATGGCGACAAGAAGGTCGGACGCGATATCGCCAGCGCCAGCCTTGATCCATTCAATCCCTAATCTGAACTGTCCGACGCGCTCCTCGACAGCTTCCGTGATTTTGTACGCCGCAATCCCGCTTACTCCCAACAACTCCAGCGCCATTACGACATGTTCAAGGCGACGCAAACGCCCGCATCTCCCGTTCCAGCGGAGCGCCCGCCGGCCGCCAGCCTCACCCCCGACGACATTCTGCGCCAACTCCGGCATGTTCCCGACCAATGCGACTTTGCCCCTTACGAAGCCGCCCTGCGGGCCGCCGCCGACCAGCGCGAGGCCCTGATCCCGCAACTCATTGCCGCCCTTGACCGCGTCTCCGCCGATCCCGCCCATTACCTTGAGCGCCACGAGGATTGCCTCCACCTATTCGCCATCTATTTGCTGGCCCAATTCCGCGAACCCCGCGCCTTGGACGCCTTCCTTCGCTTCTTCTCCCTGCCCGGCGAACAGAGTCTGGACCTCACCGGCGATCTGGTCACCGAAAACGGCGCTGCCGTCCTTGCCTCCGTCTGCGGCGGCGACCCCGCCCCGCTGCTCCGGTTAGCCCACGACGAAGCCGTCAACGAGTTCGTGCGCGGCGCGGCCATTGATGGTTTGCTGGTGCAGGCCGGTTGGGGTGAACGTCCGCGCGCGACGGTGATCGAGGACTTGCGCTGTCTCTTTTCCACCCTGCCCAAACCCGGCGATGGCTATGTTTGGGCTGCGCTTGTGAGTGGCGTGCTGGACTTCGACGCCCTGGAACTTCTCCCCGAGGTGCGCGCGGCCTACGCCGGGGGATGGGTGGATGACACTGTCATTGGCTTGGACGACATTGACCCCACTATTTTGCGTGGGCCAGAGAGATTTCCCCGTCCGAGCGGCCCGGAATTGTTCCGCCGGTTTTGTGCGCGCAACACCCCCATTGACGCCGTGGCCGAGTGCTCCTCCTGGCAGTGCTTCCGCGATAAGCCGGCGGAAGCGAGATACTGGGACGGCTTGGAGGTGGACGACGCGGATCGCCCGGATGACGCGCTGGGCCTGCCGCTGGGTGAGCGCTCTTACCTGCCCCGGCCCGTTCCATTTCTCGCTCCGCCCAAAGTGGGACGCAACGAGCCGTGTCCCTGCGGCAGTGGTAAAAAATTCAAAAAATGCTGCGGGAAATAATGACTGGGGAGAGTGTGATTCGCAGGCAAAAAACACGAAATTTTCGATTGCCGCGCCATTAGCTCATCCTCTCCTCCCTCCAGGCCGGCGCGCTCTGCCGCCAGATCGAGGACGCCGGCGGCCTCAAGCTCATCTACATTGACCCGCCTTTCGACGTCGGCGCGGATTTCAGCATGGACATCGAGATCGGCGGCGAGACCTTCCACAAAGAGCCGAACCTCCTCGAACAAATCGCCTACCGCGACACCTGGGGGCGCGGCGCGGATTCCTTCATCGCCATGATTTACGAACGCCTCATCCTC
>JAYTXL010000143.1:0-22995 GCA_043742955.1 Verrucomicrobiota bacterium
GCGCGACGCCGAATCCAACCCGCGAGACGCGGTGCCACCCCTTTCAGACACCTTGCCCCGCCCTATGCCCCGCTCACTCCGCGACGCGTTCGGTGGCGAATTCGACCGGCAAACTCGACAGGGACACATTCTTATTCGTTTCGGTAAAATAGTTGGCGGACCAGTCATTAACAAACAGCACCACCGGATGGCCGCCCATGTCGTGGGCGAGGCGCGCGCCGGACGGTAGCGAAAGCGCATCCAGATCGGCCTCCTTCAACTCGGGCGGCAGCCAGCGCACCACCGTCCACGGGGCCGATTCCAAACGCGAGGCCGCGCCGTATTCGCTTTCAAGCCGGAACTGCACCACTTCAAACTGCAACGGACCGACGGCGGCGAGCAAAGGAATTTTGCTGGCCGCGTTGCGCAGGTGCAAAACCTGGATCACACCCTCCTGCAGCAATTGGTCCAATCCGCGCCGGAATTGTTTGAACTTGGCCGGATTGGGATTGTGCAAGTGTGCGAACGACTCCGGCGTGAATCGCGGGATTTCGTGGTAGCTGATGCCCGGATCGGTCGTAAGCGTGTCGCCAATGCCAAAGCTGTCGTGGCCGACCAACCCGATAATGTCCCCCGGATACGCCTCATCCACCGTCTCGCGCTCGTTGCCGAAAAGTTTATGCGAACTGGAAAGCCGCACTTTTTTTTCCGATCGGGAATGGCTCACCGCCATGTCGCGTTCGAATTTGCCAGAGCAGACGCGCAGGAACGCGATGCGGTCGCGGTGCTTGGGATCCATGTTCGCCTGAATCTTGAAGATGAAGCCGGAGAACGCGGGGTGATCGGGTGCGATGAAGTTTGGAGTTCCGTCTTCAGGCGGTTCCCCATTCGCGCCCTGAGTCGTTATTGCCAAACCGCCTGAAGGCGCGACTCCGAACCTTCCCTTCGGACCCGGGGCATGTTGCAAAAATCCGTCGAGCAGCAATTGAACGCCGAAATTATTGACCCCGCTCCCAAAAAACACCGGCGTGGACTTGCCGGCCAGCACTGCCGCCTCGTCGAACAATTCACCGGCATGTTCGAGCATTTCCAATTCCTCCACCGTCTTGTGATACGTTGCGTCGTCCAGGCGCTCCCGGATGACCGGATCGTTCAAGCCACCCACCTCGACCGGGGCGCGGAATTGGCCGCCCACCGTGCGCTCGAACAGGTGCATCAATTTCGTGCGCCGATCAAACACCCCGCGAAACTCAAAGCCGGTGCCGATGGGCCAATTCACCGGGAAGGCACCGATGCCGAGCACCCGCTCCACCTCGTCGAGCAATGCCAATGGTTCCTTCATGGGGCGGTCGCACTTGTTGATAAACGTGAAAATCGGCACCCCGCGCTGGCGACAAACCTCGAAGAGCTTGCGCGTCTGGGCCTCGATACCCTTGCCCGCGTCGATCACCATCACCACCGAATCCACGGCGGTGAGCACGCGATAGGTATCCTCGGAAAAATCCTTATGGCCCGGAGTGTCGAGGAGGTTGATGCGATAACCGTCGTACTCGAATTGGAGTACCGTGGAGCTAATCGAGATGCCGCGTTTCCGCTCGAGCTCCATCCAGTCCGAGGTCGTGGCGCGCTGGCTTTTGCGCGCGGTGACCGAGCCGGCGAGCTGCACGGCACCGCCGTAGAGCAGCAACTTTTCGGTCAGCGTCGTCTTGCCCGCATCCGGATGCGAGATAATGGCAAACGTGCGTCGCTTCTGAATTTCCTTCGCGATACTCACAGGGGCGTGGACGGTAGCAGACTCGTGTGCCGGGGCAAGCAGAGAACGAGAGTTGGGGCACTTCGCTGGAGGCTGTCCAGCAGCCTGGGTTGTTCGAGCTGCGGAAAGGATGGAACCCTGGAGCCAGCCAAGTCGCCCTTGGGTGGGACAGCTGGCGGGGCTTGGGCGCCCCAGCCAGGACATTATTGCCGCTAACGCCGAACCAGCACGGCCTCTTTTTCGATGAGATACTTCTCTAACACCGTTTTTCCGGCGAGCGAAACGGGTGCCCTTTGGAGGTCGCCCTTGTAATGCTTGTAATGCACCAAGGTCTTGCCAATCAGGCCAATGTGGACATTGGAATTCTCCATCTGCCAGACCTGGCCGGTTTCAAATGCGGGTAACGGAATCCGACTCTTAGATTTAGTTTTTTTCAAGCCTTTGTCATACCATAATACGCGGAGCGAACAAAGCAGTTTTACAACAAATTTCACGTGCGCCGGTGCGGCCACAGCAATTTTCTCTCGCCAAAACCCGTGGGTGAAGGCAAACACTCTGCCTTTATTCGATGAACGAACAAATTATCATCCTCGATTTCGGCTCGCAATACACCCAGGTTATTGCCCGGCGCATCCGCGAATGCAGTGTCTATTCGACCATCCTGCGCTACGACACGCCGGCCGCCGAGATCGCCGCGCTCAAGCCCAGTGGCCTCATCCTTTCCGGCGGACCGTCGAGCGTTTATGCCAAGGATGCGCCCCTGGTGGATCCGGCGATTTTTAAACTGGGCCTGCCGGTGCTGGGGATCTGCTATGGGGTCCAGCTCTTCGCCCATTTCCTCGGCGGCAAAGTTGAGCCCGGCCAGAAGCGCGAATATGGCAAAGGCACCCTGACGATTGCGGATGGTTCGAGCATGTTGTTCCGGAAGCTGCCGGACGACCTGCAGGTCTGGAACTCGCATGGCGACAAACTCACCAAACTTCCCCAAGGTTTTGCCGCGGTGGCCACGACCGAGAATTCCAACTTCGCCGCCATCGAGGACCGGGCCCGGAGCTTCTATGGGATTCAGTTTCACCCGGAAGTTGCGCACACGCCGCGCGGCCGGGAAATCATTGCCAATTTCGTGCACGGCATTTGCCGGTGCGGCCGGAGCTGGACCATGCGCAGTTACGTGGACCACGCCGTGGAAGTCATCCGCGCACAAGTTGGTGGGGAACGCGTGATCCTGGGCTTGAGTGGCGGGGTGGATTCCAGCGTCGCCGCCGCGCTGCTGCACAAAGCCATCGGCGATCAACTCACGTGCATCTTTGTCAACAACGGCCTGCTGCGCGCCAAGGAGGCCGAGGTGGTGCAGGAGGTTTTTGGGCGCCATTTCAAAATCAAACTGCAATATGAAGATGCGACCCGGCTCTTCATGGGGCGCTTGAAGAAAGTCACCGACCCGGAGCGCAAACGCAAAATCATCGGCAAGACCTTCATCGAGGTCTTTCAGGCCGCAACCAAACGGGTCGGCAAAGCGAAGTTTCTCGCCCAAGGCACACTTTATCCCGATGTGATCGAATCCGTGCCGATCGCTGGCAATCCGGCGGCCATGATTAAATCGCATCACAACGTCGGCGGCCTGCCGAAGAACATGAAGTTTCAATTGGTCGAGCCCTTGAAGTGCCTGTTCAAGGACGAGGTCCGGCAGTTGGGGCTGGAGCTGGGCCTGCCCAAGGAAATCGTCTATCGCCAGCCCTTCCCCGGCCCGGGCCTGGCGGTGCGCGTGCTGGGTGAAGTCACGCCCGCGCGCTGCACCATCCTGCGCAAGGCGGACGCCATTGTCGTCGAGGAGATGAAGGCGAGCGGTTGGTATTACAAGATCTGGCAGAGCTTTGCCGTTTTGCTGCCCGTGCGCAGCGTCGGGGTGCAGGGGGACGAGCGCACCTACGACTATACCATCGCGGTGCGGGCCGTCGATTCCCAGGATGGCATGACCGCCGACTGGGTCAAACTCCCCTATAATCTTTTGGAAAAGGTTTCGCTCCGCATCACTAACGAGGTGAAGGGCGTCAACCGCGTTGTCTTCGACCTGACCAGCAAGCCGCCGGGAACGATTGAGTGGGAGTAAATCGGATTTATCGGCCAAACAAAGCCAATCGTGGCGCGGACGCACTCCCTGCCAATTCGGTGCCAGCGGGCACCGTGAGGTCAGTAAACCTTCCGTAAGTTGGAGGGCAGGATGTTTAACTCCGACCGGTATTTGGCCACGGTGCGCCGGGCGATCACGATTTCCTTTTGCGCCAGCAGCTTGACGATGGCTTCGTCGGACAGCGGATTCGCGGGGTCTTCCTTTTTGACCATTTCGGCGATGACGTCTTTGACGCTCGTATTGGACATGTTAGCGCCGCTGGCGGTTGTGTAGCCGGAGGTGAAAAAGAATTTCATCTCGAACAAACCCCGCGGGGTCTCCATGTATTTGCCGGACACGGCCCGACTGACCGTGGTTTCGTGAACGCCCACCACCGCCGCCACCTCCACCATGGTCAGCGGCTTCAAATGGGCGATCCCCTGCTCCAGGAAATCGCGTTGCCGCTTCACGATTTCATTGGCGATGTTCAAAATGGTCTGTTGCCGCTGGTGCAGGCTCTTGATCAGGAATTTTCCCGCGCGAATTTTATCACGAATATACTCCCGGTCCTCCGTCGTGCTGTCGGCGCTGGCGAGGATATCCTTGTAGGTATTGCTGATGCGCAAGCGCGGAATTTGATCATTATTGTTGGTGACCACATAGTCCTCACCGAGGCGCTGCACAAAAACTTCGGGCACGATGTATTGCTGGTTGTCCGGCAGAAACGCGCGGCCCGGACGTGGTTCCAGATGACCGATGCGTCCGGCCAGTTCCTGGGACTCTTCCACCGGGACGCCCAGCGCGCGGGCGATTTCCGGGTATCGGCGTTTGCCCAGCGCCTCCATGTGGTCATGGACGATGCGGTACTCGAGCGAAGTTTTCTTGCCAGCGCGCTCGAGCTGCAAGAGGAGACATTCCCGTAAATTACGACAACCGACGCCCGGCGGTTGGAAGGTCTGGATTTCCCGCAACACTTCGGTAATCTGTTCCTCCGGAATGCTCGTCGCGAAGGCCAGCTCGCTGGTGGTCGCTTTGAGATACCCGTAGTCGTCGATATTCCCAATGATCATTTCAGCGGTCGGCTGCAGCTCCGGTTTCAAATCGGATTCGCGCAATTGCTCCATGAGAAACTCCTGGAGCGAGGTCTCCGCCACCAGCGAATCAAACATAAACTGCCGGCGTTCCTCGTCTTCGGCGCTGTGCCGGGTCGAGAGATTCGTCTGGGCGAAATGATCCCGCCATTCCTGATCCAGCTGCAGGAGTTGTTCAATTTCGCTGGAAAAATCATCGACCGGATCCGTGCTCGGCTTTTCGGTGGCGGGATCGAAGATCACGTCCGCCGGCGGCTCGGTGGGATCGGCGGCTTCCGCCAATTCATCCTTCGCCCCGTTCGCCCGATCTTCCTGCTCCATTTCCGACTCCAACATTTCCTCCAAAATCGGGTTTTGCTCCAACTCCTGCTCGATCAGCGCCTTCAGTTCCAACGACGGCGCCTGCAACAACGCGAGCGACTGCTGGAGCTGGGGCGCCAGCACCATCGACTGCGCCATCTTCTGCGACAAATACAAGCCTTGAGCCATTGACCACACACTAATGGCACCGGGAGGCCGGCTCAAGGGATAACTCCACTCGGTGGTGGAATTACTGAACCATCCCCGCGCGATGGGGACCAGGCAGATCCGGTCGGGCTGGTCCTACTTGGCGGGGAAAATTGTTTGCCGCACCTTCGGTCAGCCCTTAACTTCTTCGGCGTGGCCATTCAGTTCACCATTCTGGGCAGCGGCTCCGGCGGCAATTGTGCGTATCTGGAAACGGACGAAACCCGTCTCTTGATCGACGCGGGGTTTAGCGGACGACAAATCCGTCAGCGCCTGGCCAGCATCCATCGCACCCCGGAAATGTTGGCGGGAATTCTGATCACCCACGAACACTCCGACCACACCCAAGGGCTGGCGGCATTGGCGGCCAAGCTGCGAATTCCGCTCTATTGCAACCGACTCACCAAGGAGGCGATCGAGGCGCAGCAGCAGATCAAATTTGAGAGCCGTGTTTTCGCCACGGGCGCGTCTTTCGAAGTCGGGGACGTTACCGTGGACACGTTCAGCATACCACACGATGCCCAGGATCCAGTGGGCTTCCTGCTCCGCACCGCCGCCGGCAATATTGGCTTTCTCACCGATCTCGGACACGCCACCAAGCTGGTTCTTGAAAGGGTTCGTCCCGCGAACATCCTGGTGTTGGAGGCCAACCACGATTTGAAGCTTTTGCAGGAGGATACCAAACGCCCCTGGAGCACCAAGCAACGGATCCTCAGCCGGCACGGCCATCTGTCCAACGACGCGGCGGCAGAAGTGGCCGGACAAATCGTAACGTCCGAGCTGCGAAACATTTTTCTCGGACACTTGAGCCGGGACTGCAACCGACCAGCCCTGGCCCATCGCGCGGTGAGCGAATGCCTCAAAGCAGTTGGGGCCCACCATGTCCACGTCCAATGCGCCGCACAAGACGTTCCCGGCCCCACCCTGACGCTCGCATCAGTCTTGGGGAGCTCCGCGCCTGGCGAGTTGTTCCCGCGAACCCCATGAATGCGATGCGGCGGCGGAAATGCTGAAATCGGTGGGCAGGCTGGCCACACGCGCTGGCCGCGTTTCATGGCCGAGTTCCTCGGCAAACACCGTCCGCTGCCGAAGCAAGCCCAACACCACCGAGGCCCAACTATTTACCGCCGGCCTCGATTTTCTTCAAATATTTCACCACCTGTTCCACCTCGGCCGATTTGCTTTGCGACATGCCGCCGGCAGGAGGCCCTCCGCCCGGCATGGTCGCCCCAGCATTCCCGGTACTCATCACGCTGGTCATCGTCTGCTGCGGTCGCTCCGCATGTTGGGCGGGCGTCAGCTTGTCATTGTTGAGCGCCCGGACGTCGGCGTGATTGGCCAGCAGGGTTTCAACCATCACCAATTTCCCGGCCTCGGCGGCGTAATGCAACGGCGTGTTGCCAGATTTATCTCGAACATTTACGTCCAATTTATTTTTCAGGAACAATTCGACCAGCGCTTTGTCTTTCCCCCCGGCGGCCATGTGCAGCAGGGTGGTTCCATTTTCATCCATCCAGTTCGCGCTTGCCCCGTGCTTGATCAAGAGCTCCGGGACTACCGCTCCCTGGCGCAATTGCACCGCCAAAAAAAGCGGTGTCTTGCCGAAATTGTTCCTGGCATCGGCATCGGCCTTGTTCGTCAGCAGCCATTCCACCACCTCCTGGTTGGACTTCTGGGCAGCGACATGCAACAAGGTGTTGCCCAATCCATCCTTGCCCTTGGGGTCTGGTTTTTGAGCGAGGATCGACTTGATAATGGGCTGATTATTCATGCTGATGGCCCGGTAGAGCGGTGTTTGATCCAAGACGTTCCGGGCATTCACTGCGGCTTTATTGGCGAGCAACAAGTCAACCAGGGCCAGGTTTCCCTTGGCCACCGCGTGATGCAAGGCCGTGTTGCCGGATTTATCCGGCGCATTGACCACCCGTGAATTTTGACTCACCAGGGCCTTCACCTTCGCCAGATCATCGCCGCGAATTGCGTCGTGCAACTCCTTGGGATCGGGCGGCTGGCAACTGCACAGCAACGTGACGAGCGCACCACCCACCAGCAGGTTTTTAACTGAGTTCATATTTAATCTTTATTGGTGTCCATCGACCCCGGCGATTATGGGTCAGGTGCCTGGCCGTAGACTTGCTTGGCGGAAGTCTCCACGTTTTTGGCACCCCGGCGAGAAGAAAATCCAGGCTCCGGTTAAGTTAATAATTTCTTAAGAATATTGCCGTGCACATCGGTCAGTCTAAAATCCCGACCCTGAAAGCGGAACGTGAGTTTCGTATGTTCCAAGCCCAGCAGGTGCAGGATCGTGGCATGCAGATCATGGACATGGGCCCGCTCCTCCACCGCGTTAAAGCCGAGTTCATCCGTCTGGCCGACCGTCTGCCCCGCCCGGACGCCGCCCCCGGCAAACCACATCGTAAAGGCGTCGATGTGGTGGTTTCTTCCGGGCGTTTCCCGGTTCTCGCCCATCGGGGTGCGGCCAAATTCTCCACCCCAGATCACCAGGGTGTCCTTCAGCAATCCGCAGTCTTTCAAATCCTTGACCAGCGCCGCGCAGCCCTGATCCACGTCGCGGCATACTTTATCGAAGTCCGTGGTCAGGTTTTCTCCGGGCCCGCCATGACTGTCCCAGTTGGCATGGTAGAGCTGGACAAACCGTGAACCACGCTCGACGAGTCGCCGCGCCAGAAGACAATTGCGCGCAAAGCTCGGCTGGTCTTTTTCCACTCCGTAAAGTTTCAGGGTGGCCGGGCTCTCCCCGCTGAGATCGATCAACTCGGGCGCGCTACTCTGCATGCGATACGCCATTTCATAGGCGGAGATCCGCGTGTTGATTTCCGCATCGCCGGTTTCAATCGCGCGCTTCAAATTCAAATCCCGGATGGCGTCCAAGGTCTGCCGTTGCTGGCCGGCGCTGATTCCCGCCGGGCTGGTAAGATTCAAGATCGGCTCCCCGTTGCCCCGCAAGGGAACGCCTTGATAGGTCGTCGGCAGGAAACCGCTGCCCCAATTCACCGCCCCCCCACGCGGTCCGCGCGGTCCGCTCTGCAACACCACAAAGCCCGGCAGATCGCTGGCCTCGCTGCCCAGGCCGTAGGTGGCCCACGCGCCCATGCTTGGCCGGCCGAACTGGCCGCTCCCCGTGTTCATGAACAGCTTGGCCGGGGCATGGTTAAACAGGTCGGTGCAACAGGATTTTACGAAGGTGACATCGTCCACCACACCGCCGAGGTGCGGCAGCATCTCGCTCACCCAGGCCCCGCACTGGCCGTGCTGTGCAAACTGGCGGCGGGTGCCGAGCAAGTTGTTCCCGTGGCTGCTGCCCATGAACGCGAATCGTTTGCCTTCGGTGAAAGAAGCCGGAATGGGTTTGCCGTTCAGCTCGATCAGCTTGGGCTTGTAATCAAAGAGCTCCAACTGGCTCGGCGCACCGGCCATGAAAAGATAGATCACGCTCTTGGCCTGGGCCGGAAAATGTCCGGGCTTCGGGGCCAGCGGATTCACGAGCCGGGCGACGCTTCCACCAAAAATCGGCTGCTCCGCCAACAATGTTGCGAGCGCCACGCTGCCCAGTCCCAGCCCGCATTGGCTGAAGAAATGGCGACGAGTCAAGGCGTGCAGGGGATCGACGTCAAAATTCGTGTTCATAACGCTAGCCCGAAAAATCCTGCCAGGGACCAGCCCCTTGGGCACGCAATCTCTTGCGCACCGCAATGCCGGCCATCTCCGCCGGTGTCGCCCGGCCCCGCCCCGCCATGGGCGATGCCATCGAAATAGGGCAGTCCCACGGTTGTGATGATCCCGCCCGCAAACCCGGCGCGTTCGATCAGCAAGGTCCGCGCCCCGTTGCGCGCCGCCGATAAGGCCGCTCCCAACCCGGCGCAACCACCACCGCACACCAGCACTTCCGTGTCCAGGGTGGCACCGGCGAGGCGTTGGCGCGCCGGCTCAGCCGCGACCGCCCGGCCGGCCATCGTGCCCGTCGCCGCCAACCCTCCCGTGGCCAGAAAGGCGCGCCGGTTGAGCATCCGTGGACGACGGCTATTCGCGGGTAATCGTTTCATCCAGATTCAAGAGCACGCGGGAAACCGTCGTCCACGCGGTCAACTTTGTTTGTTCATCGCCGCCCTTCGCCAGCTGCTGAAGGAGCAATTCACCCAGCCGCTTCGCTTCGCCCACGCTGGGTTTGCGCCCCAGACAGAGGCGGAACACGTACTCTAATTTCCCGTCATCGCGGGCCGGGCCTTCGCGCAGAGTGCGTCCAGCGAGAGCCTGGGCGCATTCATAAAAACTCGCGTCATTCAAGAGCGTGAGTGCTTGTAGCGGCGTGTTGCTGCGCAGGCGACGGGTGCAGGCGTTGAAGCCATCCGGCGCATCGAAGACATTCAGGGCCGGCGGCGGGGTGGCGCGAAAGAAGAAAGTGTATAACCCCCGCCGGTAACGGTCGTCCCCCGTGCTAACCTTCCACTCGCGCTTCACCTGGCCGAGCGACATCACGCCCTCCGGGATGGGTGGAAAAACGCTGGGCCCGCCAATGGTCGGCCGCAGCAAGCCGCTGGCCGACAACGAAACATCGCGCACTACTTCGGCATCCAGGCGCAGCCGGTTCTGGCGTGCCAATAATCGGTTGCCGGGATCGATCGTCATCAGTTCCGGCCGGACCCGCGATGATTGCCGGTAAGTCGCGGAGTGGACAATGAGGCGGTGGAGGTGCTTGAGGCTCCATGGCGATGGGGACTGGGGAGAGCGATCGGAAGCCTTGGGTGTTACGCCCGTCAACTCCGACCCCGGGCGCGAGACCCCCTCCTCTCCCGGCGCTTGGAACTCCAGCGCCAGCCAGTCGAGCAACTCCGGGTTTGTGGGGGCGGCACCCTGCGTCCCGAAATCATTCTCGGTCTCGACGATCCCCCGGCCAAAATACTGCTGCCAGACCCGGTTCACCGTCACGCGGGCGGTGAGTGGATTGCGTGGCTCCACCATCCACTTCGCCAAGTCGAGGCGGTTGGGAATACCGCTGGCGACCAGCGGCGGCAGGATGGCAGGCACCCCGGGAGCAACCGGCCCGCCGTCGCGCGTAAAATCACCTTTGATAAATAAATAGGTCCGTCGCGGTTGCGGCAGTTCACGCATCACCAACGTGGTGAGCACCGTGGGTTTGGTGGCGCGAAGTTTCTTGATGGCGGTTAGATGCGCTTTGTTTTCCGGGGCGGACTCCACGAAAGCGGCCAGCACGGTCTGACGCTTCTCCTCGCTGCGCTCCGGGAATTGCACATCAAACGCCTCGCGCACCGCCTGGGACAGGGCCTGACGCTGCGCGGGGCTGAGGCTGCGTTCCCAAGCCACCATGCGCTCATAAATCGCGGGCTCCTTGACCGGCAGCCCGGTCAGATACGCCGCCACCTGCGCTTCAATGCTCTTCGCCCGGGCCACGTCCGCCGCCGAAGCCAGCGGCAGCTCGGGTTCCTCGGCATTGTTGAGAAAGGCGAAGAGGCGGTAAAATTCCTTCTGCGTGAGCGGGTCGAATTTGTGGTCGTGGCATTGGCAGCAGCCGATGGTGAGGCCGAGAAAGGCCGTGCCCGTCGTGTTCACACGATCAATGATCGATTCCAGGCGGAACTGCTCCTTGTCAATGCCCCCCTCCTGATTGAGTTGCGTGTTGCGATGAAAGCCCGTGGCCGTCTTTTGTTCCAGCGTGGCGTTGGGCAGCAGGTCCCCCGCCAGTTGCTCGATGGTGAACTGGTCAAAAGGCAAATCCCGGTTGAGAGCGTTGATCACCCAGTCCCGGTATTTCCAAATCGAACGTGGGGCATCGATGCTGTAGCCATTGGAATCCGCATAGCGGGCCACGTCCAGCCAGTGCCGCCCCCAGCGCTCACCATAATGCGGCGAGGCGAGCAATCGCTCCACCAACTGCGCATAAGCGTCGGGGGATCGATCCCCGAGAAATAATTCTATTTCCGAAAGGCTCGGCGGCAAACCGATCAAATCCAGGCTCAATCGGCGGATCAAGGTGTTCCGGTCCGCTTCCGGTGCCGGTTTTATTTTTTCCTTTTCCAACCGGGCCAGGATAAACCGGTCGATGGGATTGCGCACCCACCCCTTTTGTTTCACTGATGGCTCCGGGGCCTGCCGCGGCGGGATGAAGGACCAATGTGTTTTCGGAATTCCGGGCGCTTCGATTTTCGGGGCGCGGGCGCCTTGATCGATCCATCTGGTCAGCAAAGCGATTTGCGCGCCCGTCAGCGGCGGCTTCTTGTAGGGCATGCGGGCGATGTCGGCGTGGGTGCCGCGCACGGCCTGAATTAAGAGGCTGTCGGCACTGCGGCCCGGCTTGAAAGCCGGGCCGGCATCGCCGCCTTTCCGGGCATCTGCGGCCGTGTCCAAACGCAACCCGCCTTTCTGCTGGCTCGCGCCGTGGCAGGAGACACAGGTTTCGGTGAGCACCGGTTTGACCTCCCGCCCATAGTCCACCGACGCCCCGCCAACGGTGCTGGTGAGAGCCAGCACGAGGCTAAAATAAAGTTTTCGCAGCACGTGCATGAGTGGTTATACAAGATTCGTAGCATCTACGCTCCCCGCCTTCAAAAGGAATTTTACCCACGCGCCCAACTCGACGCCGCTTTTTCTTTCCATCCACCCGATTCACCAGCCGAAAATATAGGCAAGTTTCCAAAATGCGTCTCGTGACGGTTGAGGCAGGCGAGTAGTTTGGCAGCGGACTGGAGTCAAAATTCACGAGTAATTAACGGCAGTGCTGGATTATGAGGTTCCTGCTCTGGCACCGTTGACAAAAAGACCTGCCTGTCGACAAAGATTTCCATCTCGTTGTGCGCTGATTGTCCGCAACATTGTTGTCGCCCCGGGGTTGCTTGGAGGGTAATGTGTTTGTGCATGCAAAAAGTCGGTCCAACTGCTCGTCCGTGGTCATTCCGTGTCCTCGTGTGCCTCTGCCTGTTTGCCTGGTCCGCGCGGCTGCTGGCTGCGGACACGTTAAATTGGCGCCTGGAACAGGATCGCGTGGATGCGCAGATCAAGGACTGGGAACTGCCCACACTCCTTCAGCAGATCGCCACCGCGACCGGCTGGCAGATTTATGTCGAGCCCAAGGCAACGCACTCCAGTTCTGCCAAATTCCAAAACCTGCCCCCGGGGGAAGCCCTCCAGCGGCTGCTGGGAAAATTGAATTACGCCTTGCTGCCACAATCAAATGCGCCGGCCAAGCTCTTCGTCTTCCGCACCTCGCTCAGCGACGCAACGCAGTTGGTGCGCGGCAAAATCAGAGCCGGCAAACCCATTCCCAACGAACTGGTCGTGACCTTGAAGCCCGGCGGGGAAAACATCGAAGAATTGGCCAAGCGATTGGGTGCCAAAATCACCGGACGCGTGGAGGGGTTGAACACCTATCGCCTCCAATTCCTGGACGAGACAGCCGCCAACGCCGCCCGGGACGCGTTAAACAAGAATGGTGAACTGGCGCTGATCGATTACAACTACGCCATCAATCCCCCGACGCAGCCACAAAATCTGGCCTTCAGTTCCACCCCCGCCTTCTCCTTGAAAGCAGCGACCGGCGGTGATGGCCGGAGCATCATCGGTTTGATTGACACAGCGGTTCAGCCAGGGGCCTCTGGTTTCAAGGATTTCCTACTCCCCGCAGTCTCCCTCGCTGGTGAGGCTTCCCCCGCCGACACACTGCCGACTCACGGCACCTCGATGCTCGAGACTATTTTACGGGGCCTGGCGCAAATGCCTGCGCCCGCCGACGGCACACCCGTGCGTATCCTGCCCGTGGACGTTTACGGCAACAGCGCCACCACGAGCACCTACGACGTCGCCAAGGGAATCTATGAGGCGGTCAACGGCGGCGCGCAGATTGTGAACCTGAGCCTTGGCAGCTCGGGCGACAGTCAGTTCCTGCACAATATTATAAAGCAGGGTTACGATCAGGGGATCCTATTCGTCGCCGCCGCCGGCAACGTGTCCACCGATTCCCCCACGTATCCCGCAGCCTACCCAGAAGTGCTGGCGGTCACGGCGGGTGACAAACAGGGCAAAGTGGCCAATTATGCGAACTACGGTTCGTTTGTCGATGTCGTCGGCCCCTCCAGCACCATCGTCTATTTCAATGGCAAGGCCTATTACGTCAGCGGCACCTCGGCTTCCACCGCCTATATCTCCGGCGTGGCGGCGGGTTTGGCCGGGAGCACAGGCAAAAAGCCCACGGAAGTTGTGCCGCAGATCATGCAGGTGTTTGGCTTCAAGCCACCGGCGAAGTAGTCCCCCGTAGCGCCGACGCCCCCGCCGGTTAACGGCTACGCCTCAACCGCACGGACACATGACGCGCCTCGGGGATGATAAATTTCTTAATCTCCACCGAAACACTTTCCGGCTGAAATTCACTGAGGATTGTTCCCGCAAGGTCGGCGGCCAGTTTCTCAATTAATCGCCAGCGGCGGCCCTTCCCGTAACCCAGCAGGCGTTGGGATACCGCGAAATAGTCGATCGTGCGGGCAAGATCATCACCTGCGGCCGCCGCAGTGAAATCATGCGTCATCTCCACTGTGAGCAGCAGGCGCTGCGCCTCAACGCGCTCCGCGTCGGGCACCCCAACGTGATACCAGACTTCCAATTCGTGAATGGTGATGGTGTCCATGAGGGTTAAATTATGAATGATGAATTATGAGGGATGAAGGATTAAATACATTTACCACCCAGCGGGACCCGACTTCATAATTCATCCCGCATCCCTCAAACCTCGTTCTTGGCGACAACTTCCAGCAAAACTCGGGTGGGGTGATTCAAATCCATTCCAAGCGCCTCAACCAGCGTCACCCAGCGGGATTCCTGCGCCTCGTAATTCAACGTCACCAGCGGGGCATCCCCCGCGACGCGGCAGGTGTAGTTCAGCAGGATAAAATGGGCCTCCCGATAAAACTCTGGCGAACGAATGCAATCCTGCACCAGCACAAACCGGACGTCGGTCACGACCAGATTCGTCTCCTCTTTCAACTCGCGGCCAAGCGCGTCCACCGAGGATTCGCCAAACTTGATCTTACCACCGGGAATGCCCCACAGGTTCGACCACTTTTGCGTGCGAATCATCAGCACCCGCCCCGCGTCATCGAAAATCAAACCGCCCACGGTCGAGACCGGAAGCGATTCTGGATTCGGGATTTTGGATTCGGGATTCAGATACAATCCGTTTTTTTCAAGCCTGGCACGCAACTCGCCCAAGTGCTCCACGATCACGTCCGGTCCGGCGGCCCGCAATTGTTCCAGTTTGTTAAAACCGGTCAGCACGGCCACCGCACCGATGCCCCCGTGCCGCGCCGTTTCGATGTCATGCTGCATGTCGCCGATAAAAATCGTTTCGGCGGGCGCCAGATCGTTCTCACCCAGCACCTGGTGGATCAGCTTTCGTTTATCCCAGACGCCGACGTAGGGGCGGTCGAGAAAGCTTCCCAGGCCGGTGCTCACGGATTGCACTGCCCAATGATCTGGATGCACCGTGCTTAAAAGAAATGTCCGCAACCCGTGCGTGCGGCAGAACACCAGGAATTCGCGCGCATGGGGCAACGGTTCCACCGAGTCCTGCACTTCGCGAAATTTGCCGTGAAACCACGCCTCAAGTTGCACCATCGGCACGCCGGGCAGGTGGCGTTCGTAAAACGGTGTGAACGGCAGGCAGAACTCGGCGCGAAACTGGTCGAGCGAGAGCGGCGTCCGCCCAGCCTGGGTGAAGACGTGATTGGTCGCGCGCCAAACGGCGGGCAAATCGTCCACCAGCGTGCCCGACCAGTCGAAGATAATGTTACGGATCATGCGTCCGGCGAATGGCTGTCTCCACCGCAGCTATAAACCGAAGCTCCAAGCCCTCCTGGCATTCAGCGTAATGGCGCGCGGCCTCCTCATACTCGACCAGCGCTTCGGGATGAAACTCAAACCTCATCGGGCGACCGCTTGCCGGACCCTCGCCAACGCCTCCTCACCGGGGATGGTCGTCACGCGGCCACTGCGAACATCCTCCAAGCGGCGGCGCGCTTCGGCGGCCCAAAGTTGCCGGACGTAGCCGTCTTCGGCTGGGTCAAGGCTCTCAACGAGACGGTCCGCCAGCAGCGCCTGCGCCTCGCTCGGGAGCGTCAAAGCCTCCTCGGCAATTTGTTCAACAGTCATGCTCATGCTTGGACCTTACCGGGGCCGCGGAAAAAACTCAACTCAAAGCAAGACACTCAAAGGAAGCGCCCCACACACCGTCGGTAAATCGTCCACCAGCGTGCCTCACCAGTTGAGGATGATCTTGCGGATCATCAGGTGAGTGAAACCCGTTCTGCGCTCGATGAAATTGGACTTCCCAGCGGTGCTGGATTAATCAGGTGCAAAACCGGCCCTCAACGCGTCAGGCCGTTTTTTCCGCGCCTTGAACTTTTTCCGGCACCACCGGCCCGTTTTCTTTGCAGAGGTAATGCCAGGCCAGCACCCCCGTCACCAATGCGATGACGGCGGAAATCAAATAGGGCAGCGCCGCGTGGAAGGCATACAGGCCGGTGGCGAATACCGGCCCGACAATCCGGGCCAGCGTGCCCGCGCTTTGGGCCACGCCCATCGTCGCTCCCTGTTCGGAGGGTGGACAATTTAGCGAGATCTGTCCCATCGTCGGGGCGCGGTTGATGCCGGAACCCGCGGCGAATAAGCCGAGCGCCACCATTATCCCACCAAGACTATCCATGTACGGCAGCGCGGCAAGACCCACTGCCACCACGACCAGGCTCCCGGCGATCAAACGCTGGTCGCCGAACCGCTTGATGAGCCGCCCGATCGCGCCACCTTGGATGAACGCCGCGATGATGCCGCAGTAAGCAAACAAATAACCAACATGCTTCTGGTCATAGTGAAGATTCTTATCGAGCAGCAGCGAAAACGTGCTTTCAAAACAGGTGAAGCAAAATGTGGCGAGAAAAAATATTCCGATGAGTTTGCCCAGCTTGGGATGGCGCAAGGTGTGCAAGCATTGTTCCCAGCGGGGCCGCGGGGCGGCGTGCTCGGAACTTGGTTTCCAACTCTCCTTCAAAATGAACAACCCGAGGATGAAATTCCCCCCGCAGAACGCCGCCGCCACCCAACCGGGGCCAGCCAGGCCGAACTTGGCGGCACTCAATGCCCCCAGCGCCGGTCCAAGGATGAAACCCAGCCCGAAGGCCATGCCGATCAACCCCATGCTCTTCGAGCGATTCTCCCGATCCGTGACGTCCGCGATATAGGCGGACGCCACCGACAACGTCGCCCCACACACACCGGCAAACATGCGGGAAATCAGCAGGACCAGCAGTCCCAACGTGCCCTCATAATGCGACGCCAGGGCGAACAAGGCGTACGAAATGGCAGAACCGGCGTTGCCGATCAACAGCACGGGCCGGCGGCCTATCCGATCCGAAAGCCGGCCCCACGCCGGCGCGAACAGAAATTGCATGAGCGAAAAGGAACCGATGACCAGGCCGATCTGATAGCCCTTCGCCCCGTAGATTTCGCAGTACTTGGGCAGCAACGGCAGCACGATTCCGAACCCGATCAGATCGATAAAGACGGTTAAAAAGATGATGAGCAACGACGGTTTTTTCATGAATTAAAAATCAGCCCGAGAAACGTACGCAATCGCCCGAGCCAAGTTAAGGATAAAATGTCGGTTGCACCGGGTCGCCCGTTGGACGATAAGCCGGCAAATACAATTCGGTTTCAACGGACCCCGCCGTCGGTGGCACGGGAATCGGACGACGGCGCTGGCACCGGGGCATCCATCCGGCGAATGAAAACGTCCACCTGCTGACCGACATAGAGCGCGGTTTTGGGCCGATCAAGCTGAAAAATAATCTGAAGAACACGGGTGTCCACGCGCTCGGCACTGTCGCCCGTGAGCGAACGTTTAGGAATCACGAATGGCTCGATGCGGATGAAACGCAAGGGCAGCTCATGCTTGGTATCGCCTTTTAAATACGCGACCGCCGGCTGATTTGGAAATATCAGCGGCGCATTCTGTTCATCCACATCCGCCCGGATCTGCAGGGTCTCGGTCTCCCCCAGCACCATGAGCGGCTCCACCGGGGCCAGGTTGGCATATTCCCCTGCCCGCGTGTTTAGTTGCAGGATCGCCCCCGGGCGCGGCGCCCGCACCGTCAACACCTCCAGCTCCACCTGCGACTGCTCGATCAGTGCCTGCGCGGCTTTCAGATCCGCTTCAATCTTGGCAATGCGCGTCTCCGAATTCTGCAACAGAAACTGTTTCCTGATCCGTTCATCGTCGGAAGCGATTTTTTCCCGGGCCAGCCGTTCCACCCGCTGATATTGATCCGCAGCATCTGCCGACAACACCTGCTCGCTCGCCAGCGTGGCCCGCAGCGAAGCCAGTTGCGATTGGGTGGTGGCTAATCTGGCCCGCGCCTCGCGGTCGTCGAGCTGGAACAGCGCGTCGCCCGCCTTAACCTGCGAACCAACCTCCACAAATATTTTTTGAATCAAGCCGGCCTTGGAAGTGGCGATCTTCACGTTCTCCCGCGCGGCTTCGACCATGCCGGTCGCGGCGACGGACTTGGTGAAGGGCGAACGCGCCGGTTCTACCAGCGGCGGGGGCTGCGGCGGTTTTTCGCGCAGCTGGCGCACCAGCACGAACGAGCTGGCAATGCCTGCCAGCGCCAGATAAAAGCTCAACTTTTTAAACAACAGCATGGTTGATTTTCTCCTTTTAGAACGCCTCGCGGGGACTTTCGTGAACCCGCTGCACCCGCCCATCCTCCATCTCGGTCATCCGATCGGCGTATTTGAAAACGCGGTTGTCGTGCGTGACCACGATGACACACCGGTTGGGATGGCGCGCGATGTCCCGGAGCAGCTCCATGATTTTCGCGCCCGTCTCCTTGTCGAGGGCGGAGGTGGGCTCATCGCAGATGACCATGCGCGGCTCGTGCACCAGCGCCCGCGCGATGGCGACCCGCTGCTGTTGCCCTCCGGAAAGCATGCTGGGCCGGTCGTTTTCCCGGCCACCCAGGCCAAGCTTTTTGAGCAACTCCCGCGCCTTCTCCTCCGCCACCACCCGGCGGGTGCCGTTGATTAACAGTGGCACGCTGACGTTTTCCACCAGGTTCAAGGTGGGAATCAGATTGAATTGCTGAAAAATGAAACCGACGTTTCGCTTGCGAAACTCAGTGATCTCGCCCTGCCTCAGCTGATGCAACGGCGTTTGGAATACGTCGATTTCCCCGCCTTCAAATTGCAGCGTGCCGGCAATTACGCTCAACAGGGTGGTCTTGCCGCAGCCGGACGGACCCACGATCAGGAGCATCTCCCCCAGGCGCGCATCGAAGTCGACGCCCTTGAGTGCCGGGGTGCGCGCCTCGCCCGTGCCGAAGGTTTTGAACACTCCGCGCACATGCACCGCCAACGCGGGAACGGGCGGCGCATTGTGATTGGTTTCCAGCCTCATATTCGGTCGCGGACGCTAACCCCGAAACACCACGGCGGCTTCCAGTTTGTAGATTTTTCGGATTCCCAGAAGGGCGGCCAGAATGCAGATCAGCAGGATGACGACCAGAGTGAACAGCGGCAGCTGATACGGCATCATGAAGGGCGGTTGCCCCTTGTCCAACACCGCATAGCCAAACATCACCGACAGTCCCACGCCTAACCCGTAGCCAATGAACCCCACCGTCAGCGCCTGCAGCATTAGCATGCGCGACAACAACCCGTTGCTCGCGCCCATCGCTTTGAGCGCTCCGAGATACTTCAAATTCTCCAGCACAAACGAATAAAAGGTCTGGCCCGCCACCGCAACCCCCACGATGAAACCCAGAATGATGGTGGTGCCAAAGGACATCGGAATCCCGGTGTTGCGAAAATACCACCAGATGGTGGACCAGAAAAATTCCTCCTCGGTGTAGGCCTTCAGCCGGGTCTCCTTTTCAATTTGACGTGCGGCCCGTTCCACGGTCCAGCCCGGACTCGGCTCGGCCAGCACCATGCTCAGCATCTTCCGGGTCTTGGGGGCAAATTGGAGGGCCTGATCGTAGGTGGTGTAAACGTAGGGATACCCGAAGAAATGTCGGTCCGCATGGCAGATTCCCACCACCCTCGCCTCCTTGTCGTTGATCTCAAAGGTGTCGCCAATCCCCAGCGGCTTCGTCCGGCCCACGCTCAAGCGCTGCACCGCCAGTTCATCAATGATCACAGAGTTGGGCAGGCGCACATCCTCCAACCGGCCGCGCAGCATCGTCGGTGGACGCCCCACCAGCGTCGTGCCGTCCAGCCCGATGACCATGACTGGCTTGAAATTGCCGTCGTTTAGCTTCGATTGAAGCACCGAACAGAAGAGCGGCACCGCCCACGCCACGCCGGTCACCGAGCGCACCCGGCTCACGTCGGTATCTCGCATCGCCTTGATTTCATTAACCTGCTCCACTTTGGCATCCACCACCCAGATGGCGGCCCGCATGTTGCGCAGATGGCTGGTGGTCCAGGACAACAGCCCGAAAAAGACCGACGACTGCTGGGTCATCAGGAGAGAGGCAAAGGTGAGGCCCCCGACCAACATGATGTATTTGGCACGGTCACCGAGCAACATTTTCAAAGCCAGATGGTACATTTCGGAAACCTATTTGCGCCGGATCCCACCGCGGCCACGAAGCCCGGAACGCTTTTTTGCGGCTGACTCCCGGCCCCGCACGCCGAGCGCAGCCAGGGAGAACCGCGTGATGTGATCCGCCAGCCGATCCACCTCCGCAACGCCGAATACTTCGTCCGGAAACAATCGCGAGATCACCGGCCGGCAATGATGATAAAACAGGCATTGCCCCACAATGCTGAGACAGGCCATCCTCACCCTTTGATCCCCGGCTGGACGGCCCACCAGCGCGCCCACAATTTCGCCCAATTGCTTCGCCAGCGGACGAATGCGCTCCGCCACCAACTCGTCGAGCGCGTGGGTGGGCTCGATCATCTCGCGCGCCATCAACTTGCCATGCCACGCCGAACGGCCTTCCCCGAAAATCCGGAGCAGAAAAGCGCGCACAAATGCAGCGAGCCGTTGCTCGGCGGTGGCCCCCGGCCGCAGGCCGAGGTCGGTCGGATATTTCTCATACGCACATTGGTGCGCCTGTTTCAACACCGCCGAATAAAGCTCCTCCTTGCCGCCAAAATGATAGTTGACCGCCGCCACGTTGGCCCCGGCCGCACGACAGATCTCCCGGACCGTGGTGGCCCGGTAGCCCTGCCGGGCAAAAACTTCCGCCGCCGCCTCCAGCAATTGCCGGGAAGTCTCCAGCGGCCCCGGACTCACGACCGCCATGGTGTTAGCGAAACCCATTTCAAACACCTATTTAAAACAAATGTTTTAATTGTCAACGCTGATCGCATCCGCTGATCGCATCCGCGCAACTATTCCCGCGGAAAACAGTATCCCAAGGCGCGCTCGGCGCGGTGGGCCGGCCGGAAATCTGCCCAGGAGAGGAATGAATCGAGACCGAACGCTGAGCGTCCCAAATCTGACGAACCGCCTATTTGACGGGGGCCCCGCTCTGGATGAAGGCAATCAGGTCGGCCAGGGCCTGCGGATTCAATATGTTCTCAAAGCCTTCCGGCATCAACGACAGTCCGGAGCTTCTCAACTCCTTCAAATCCGCGCGCAACACGGTGTCTTCCACGCCGCCGGCATTGCGGAGCGTCAGACTGTCCGGCAACTCCGCCGCGATCACACCGCTGACGTCGCGGTTGTCTTTCGTGTAACCGATGTAATACACGTAGGCCGGATCCACCGCCTGGTTCGGATCGAGGATGGCGACCAGAATCGTCGCCGTTGATTTGTCCGCCATCGTCACCAGGTCGGGCCCAATGCCCGTGCCCGCGCCGCGGAATTGGTGACAGGTCGCGCAATTCCCGCCAAATAACTGCGCCCCACGACCCCGGTCCCCTTTCAGTTCCGCGACCGCACGATAAGCTTCCAGCACCTTGGGACGGTCGGGGTTGGTCTTGGTGAAAAGTGCGGCCGCGCGCTCGCGCAGGCTTGCCTGCGTGTGCGTGAGCAGTCTTTGCTGCTGGCTGCTGCCCAGGGCGCTGCTGGTGAGCTTGCCGCTCTCGATCGCACTCAGCAAAGCCGCGCTCCACTCCGGCCGACTCAACAGAAGATTCGCCGACTCCAGCCGCGCTGCCGGCAGCAAATCATTCCATTTCGCAACCAGTGAGACCGCAACTTGGGCGGTCGACAACTTTTTGAGAGCCGCCAGTGCGACCCGTTGCGCCGGTGGTGGCACGGTCGGGTGGAGTTGCGCAACAAGGCGGTCAACCTCGGCGGCTGGCGCAGCGTCGGCGCCCTTCCCCTGGTAAGCCCCGTCAAATGCCCCCCACAGCAAAACCGCCATCAATGTTCCCCAGGGTAATCTCATAACTCAAAGTAAGCAGTCGAGGCGAGCCGGCTGGCGAGCGAAAAATGACGCGCCCGCCCCGGCCCCATTCCCTTCACTGCCTGGGAATCTGGTTCAATGTATAATGGAATGTATCGTGCCACAGCTTTCGGCCATCCGCACTCCGCACATCCAGTCCGCGCACCAGCGTCACATAGCCGGGTTTCCAGCCCTCCAACTTTAACCGCGCTTTCAAACCGTCCGCCGACACTTTTACCGCCCCAATCTTGATCGACGTGGAACGGTTCTCCCGGCCCTCATGATCGATTTCTGGCGAGCCGTATTTGGCGTGATATTTATACTTAAACTGCGCCACGTCGTAGCTTTCAGGATTGCCCGCCGCAGCAGAATCGGTTGGCGAGGTGAAGGTGAGTTCAAGCCCATCCGGGCGCGCGTGACACTCGCTCACCTCAAACGGCACCTGGCCAGTGCAGCTCACGCGGTCCAGAGAATAGTCCCGGGGCGCGACGGCGGCCCAGGCTTTGTTCTTGCAACCGCCAACGTATAATTTTCCATCCGGCCCCATCGCCAGCCGGTTCACACCCGAGCCAAAACCTTTGACGAACGGCCAGACGGCGCCCTGCCATTCTCCGTTCACTTTTTCCAAAGCAACCCGCATGACGATTGCGTTTTGAAAATCGCCCACGAGCATCTGGCCTTTGAAGGCCAGCCCGAAACGATTGTCGCTGATCGTCGTAAATCCGCTGGCGGATTTGGCGAGCGTATAGGGAAACCATACGGCCGGTGGCGCGAAACGACCGTCGCGCTGTCCGGTGAAATCCTCCTTCGGCGCAGGTGCCGTTGCGGGATAACCGTAAAATTTGCCGCGCTGAAGGTGATTGAGCGTGCAGGCGCCGATCCAATTCCCCTGGTTGTCGGTCATGAACAGGTCGTAGTCGGTGCCGTAGGTGCCAAAGCCGTTGGGCGAGCGCAGGCCGCTGCAAAATCCAGCGAGTGATTTACCATCCGCGCTGATCTGCACATCCCAACCCATGTAGGGAAACTCATAGATCCCATGATTGCCCGTGCGATAAACATGGAAATTGCCCTGCGCATCCACCACCGGGCCGAAGGAGAAATCGTGGTAGTTGCCGGTGAAACCCCAGCCTTGATTGA
>JAYTXL010000144.1:0-8830 GCA_043742955.1 Verrucomicrobiota bacterium
ACGCGCGTAATCATCCGATGAACCGGGGCTTCGACCGCGCCTATGGCACCGGCGGCGGCGGGAGTCATTTTTCGCTGCCTTTATATCTGGACCGCGAAACGGTCGCGTCCGGCGAGGATTTCTATTCGAGTGATGCCTTCACCGAATACGCGGTGACATTCCTGAAAGAACACGGCCGCGAGCACTCAGGGCAGCCCTTCTTCTTGAACCTGTGCTACACCGCGCCCCATTTTCCGCTGCACGCCAAGCCGACGGACATTGCAAAATATCGCGGCACATTCCGGGATGGCTGGGACGCGGAGCGCACCCGCCGATTGGCCCGTCAGCAGCAGTTGGGTATTTTGGATGCCAAAGTAAAACTCTCGCCCCGTGATCCCGTGGCCCAGGCCTGGGCCGACGTGCCCGAAGCCGAACGCGACGAATGGGATCTCCGCATGTCGGTGCATGCCGCGATGATTGACTGCATGGATCAAGGCATTGGCCGCGTGCTCGCAGCGCTGCAAAAGAACGGCGCGACGAAAAACACGCTGGTGCTCTTTCTCTCCGACAACGGCGCGAGTGCGGAGGCGCTTGATTCCTGGCCCAACCCCAACCGGGGACATCAACCCGGCTCCGTGGTCGGCACGAAGGATTCGCATCGCTGCCTCGAAGTGGCGTGGGCCAACGCAGCGAATACGCCCTTTCGCGAGCACAAGATGTGGGTGCATGAAGGCGGCATCAGCACGCCACTGATTATCCATTGGCCGGCGGGCATTTCGGCGAAGGGCAAACTCACGCGCGAGGTGGGCCACATTACCGACCTGATGCCCACGTTCCTCGAACTGGCCGGCATCACCTATCCCAAAATGTTTCGCGACCACGAACTGACAGCATTGCCGGGCAAGAGCCTCGTGCCAGTGTTCAGCGGCGGCAAGCTCGGCGAACGCCGCATCGGCTGGGAACATGAAGGCAATCGTGCTTTGCGGACTGGCAATTTGAAACTCGTAGCGACCTTTCAAGGCGACTGGGAGCTTTACGATTTGAAACGGGATCGCAGTGAGTTACACGACCTTGCGGCTACGCGGCCGGAACAGGTGAAGGCCCTGGCGGCCGACTGGCAGGCGTGGGCGGACCAAGTGGGCGTGGTGCCCTGGGAGACATTACCGGGGGCAAATTACAAGCCAACCAGCGGCTATCGCAAGAAGTCCGAATCAATAAATTTGAAATAGGCCTCGTTACCATTATTCCGATCGCCAACCGCGCACCCGTCCCTTACTCGGCAAACAAATCATTCATGCTTATCGGTCTTCTCCCGCCCAGCCGCCTCCTGTTGGTAAGATTCAACCAGTTCGCGAATGCGTTGCGCGTCCCGCTTGGTGTGACCATGGCTGGTCAACGGATCGGTGCCACCGGTGGACTCGATCAAAATGTCCGACCAGATAATCCCTGTCTTGATATGCACCGAGGCCACTTTCTGAATAATGATGCTGATCTCGTCGCGGCTGAACCAGGAACGCTTGCGCCGTATAACCGACTTCTCGGTGACTTCGATGACCGTGGGAAATAAAAGATTGCCACTCGTCCAGCGGCTCGATTGAAAGGATTGGGAAGGCATGGATGTATCCTTTTGGAGATGCACGCTTCTGGCAAGCCAAAATCCCGCCGCTCATTCCATTCATCGAAAGATCCCAGGTTCAGCCATCTTTTCAGAACACCTTGGCTCCGACCTCCGAATCCTTGATCCAGAGCGGTCCAACAACATCGCCCCTCATCCCCTCCACACACGTCAAACCGCTGCATCCAAAGTCCAATTCGGAAACATTTCCGCATCCAACGCCGGCGGAGAAACCCCCTTGAGGAGTTTGCGCTCGGCGAGAATCCCGATCATCGCGGCGTTGTCGGTGCAAAGCGATTTTTCCGCCAGGCGCAACCAGAGCCGCTCGCGCTGGCACGCCGCCGCCAAAGCGGTTCGCAAACCACGATTGCAGGTGACACCACCCGACGCCGTGATGCCGCGGACGCCGAGCCGCTTGGCCGCACGAATGGCTTTCGTCACGAGCACCTCCACAATTGCCGCTTGGACACTGGCACACAAATCAAGCAGCTTTTGCGGATCCTCGGGGAGTGCGGGGTGTTTCTCCAGAAAATAGCGGACCGCCGTTTTTAATCCGGAAAAACTGAAATCATCCGTGGTGTCCCGGAGCAAAGGTCGTGGAAAATCGTACGCGGACCCATTGCCATGCTCGGCCAGGCGGTCCATCTCGGGTCCACCCGGATACGGCAGGCCAATGAGTTTGCCCACTTTATCAAAACACTCGCCCGCGGCATCATCCAGCGTGGATCCGAGCACGGCATGCTCCAATTCGGCCCGGACATGCACCAACATCGTGTGGCCGCCGCTGACGATGAGAGAGACATTCGGTTGGAACGCGCCAAAATCAGCCGCCGGGGGATCACCCGAGATCCATGGCGAATACAGGTGCGCTTCATGATGATGGATGCCGAGAAACGGTTTGCGCAGCGCGAACGCCAGGGCTTGAGCCGCCTTGAATCCGACCATCAAGGCGTTGGGCAATCCGGGCCCCTGCGTGGCGGCGACGGCTTCGAGTTCGCCGATGGTCACTCCGGCAGCGGTCAAGGCGGCGCGGGCGACCGGCAGAAAATTACGAAGATGCTCGCGGGTGGCCAGTTCGGGCACGACCCCGCCGTATTCCGCATGGAGCGCGATCTGCGAAGCAACGATGTTAGATCGGATCCGCCCCGCTTGGATCACAGCCACGCTGGTTTCATCGCACGAAGTCTCTACCGCGAGAAGCGTCATAGAAATTTGCGTCGCCTGAAAACCACAAACGGACACCGAATGGGTGGGCAAACGCCTTACTGCTTCGTTGCCACTTTGCTTTCGGCCTTGATGCGGTTGCTGAAAAGAGAGAGGCCCTTGAGCAAATCCACCGCGCGATCATATTGCACGTCGCGCACGCTGCGGATTCGTTCACGTTCCTTTTCCTCCAATGATTCGAGGCCACCGGGCGAGCGTTTCAAGGCCACGCCACGCTCATCCTCCTCGGACATGGCGACTGCGACGTCCGGGGTGATGCCCTTTTCGTGAATCACCTTGTGACTCGGGGTGTAATACTTCGCCGTGGTCAAACGCAACGCGCCGCCGCTGTCGAGCGGCAGGATGCTTTGGACCGAGCCTTTGCCAAAGGTTTGCTCGCCCAGCACGACGGCCCGTTTCAAATCCTGCAGGCAGCCGGCCACAATTTCTGACGCGCTGGCGCTCCCGCCGTTGACCAGAATCACAATGGGATAATCCGGATGCGGACTGCGCCCCGTGGCGCGGTAAGTGGACTTCTGTGCGGCGGACCGGCCTTCCGTGGTGACCACCAATTCGCGTGCGGGGAGAAACTTCTCGCACACCTTCACGGCTTGATCCAGCAAACCGCCAGGGTTGCCGCGCAGATCGAGGATGAGCGACCGCATGTTCTGGCCTTCCAATTTCTTCAGCGCCTCATCAAGTTCAGTGCTCGTCTGCTCTCCAAATTGCGACAGACGCACGTAGCCAATACCATTTTCACCCACGATGAATTCCCGTTTTCCGTTCAGATCCTTGGTGGTATGCACGGCAATCTTGGCCCGCGTCAGCGTCACATCCCGGACCTGCTCGTTGGCGGGTCGCAGGATCGTGACCGTCACATCCGTTCCCGGCTCGCCGCGCAAGCGCTTGACCGCGTCCTCCAGGCTAAATCGCTCCGTGCTCTTGCCGTCAATCTTGATGATCCGATCCCCTGTTAGAATCCCCGCCCGAAAGCCGGGCGTGTCTTCCATCGGTGCCACCACGGTCAGAAAATTATCTTTCACACCCACCACGATGCCGACGCCGCCAAACGCGCCTTCGGTGTCCTTCTTCATCTCGTCGAATTTGCGCGGCTCCATGTATTCACTGTGCGGGTCGAGGGTGCCGATCATTCCCCGCAGTGCTCCGCGCATCAAATCCTGATAAGAAACCTTTTCGGCATCCACGTACTCGGATCGGATAATCTCCATGACTCGCGCCAGCAAGGCGTAATTGGAGTAAGGATCGTTTTTATCGTCCGCGGCCGCGGCGGAAAGGAAATATATTCGCAGCCCGACGAACAGGTTGGTGGCCAACACCAGCAGCAATAAACCGTAGAGAATGCGCTTTTTCATACAAATCACAGTTTAACCGTCCCGCAGACTAATTGTCGGTTATGCGATTGGCAAGGGCAGGCTTGGAAATTGTGCCAGACTTCGGTGTTGATCTGGAATCCGATTGAAATAGCGAGGTCGCGCCTCAAGTCCTCACAATTCATCCTCGCGCGGGGTGTAGAACAAATCGTAGGCCCGGTCGTAATCCGCCTCCGGCACCAGCACTTTGGCCTCGCGATTCAGATCGCCATCCTCCGGCAGGTTCGGATCGACAAACTCCTGCGTGGCGGCAATGCCATGCTTCTCCAGCATCGACACCAGCATTTCCGTGTTAATCACCGGCCCGGTGTAAAAGAGTTTCACAGACTCAGTGTTGCCGGGTAACGCGGGAAACACCAGTCGATTGCCGGCCGCGAACTTACTGCGGAAACAAGAACAGGTTGTTGGTGGCAACGTAAGCGGCCGCGGAGGCCCGCTATGGGGACGATTATTGAACCAAGATCGTGTTGATCCTGCCGCTGTACGCATTGACGGCGGCATTCAACTGGTCACGCAGCTTCTGGCCAGTCACCTGATGCACGCTGGCATCACCCAGGACAATGTTGCCTTGAAGATTGTGCAGCGCGTTGGTCGCATTGTTCGACCATGCCGGCGTGTCGGCGGTGATGGCCACCTGGGTCGCACCCCCGAGCGCGATCGGACCGAACACATAGTAACCGCTGTAGCTGCCGCTGGTTTCATCAGGAGCGATGTTGCGGTCGCCCGTCAGGATCGACTTGGGCCGGGTTTCAGCAGCGCCCGTCCCAACGAAGTAGCTGATGGCGAGGGTGCGCTTCGAGGCATCCGACAGACTCTGCGCCGTCCCCAGGAAGTCGGTCGCCGCACTGTTCAAACGGTTGCGATCCGCCGGGCACATCAGGATCTTGGCCGAGGCCAGTTCGTTCGACATGGCTTGAAAATGCAGCCAGGCGTTGCTGGTATTGTTGAACGCTGGGTTGTTGGTGGCGGCGAAGGGGTACTTGTCGTTGTTATCGCCCGCGAAGATTCTGAAGGCTAAACCCACTTGTTTAAGATTGGAGACACACTTGATCCTAGACGCCTTGACTTTGACTGACGAAAGCCGCGGCAACATCATGAAGGGCAAAACAGCGATGGTTGCCAACACCGCCAAAAGTTCGACCATCGTGAATCCTCTGGCACCGCATCTTTGAAATGATGGCTTCGCAATTCTGACCTCACTGCGAACGACTTGGCCCAACGATGAAGAGAGCAGACGCATTTTCATTTGGTAAATTCAGGTGGTTCTGTCTCAATACCTACCATGAAATTCGGAATCTGTAACGAGATATTCCAAGGCTGGAAGATTGAGGACACCTTCGCTTACGCGGCCAAGGCTGGTTATGACGCAGTGGAGGTCGCGCCGTTCACCCTCGCCAAATACGTCACCGAAATCCCGGCAGCGGAACGCCAGCGGATTCGCCAGGCCGCCAAGAATACGGGCATCGCCATCTCCGGCATCCACTGGGTCTTGGTGCAGGCCGAGGGGATGTATCTCACCCATCCCAACGCGGACATTCGGAAGCGCACGGGAAAATATTTCTGTGACCTCGTGGATTTCTGCGCGGATCTCGGCGGCCAAACCATCGTGGTCGGATCGCCCAAACAGCGGAACATCATGGAGGGCGTCACGCACGATCAAGCCTGGGAGTGGGCCACGGGTGTATTCCGCGACGCCGTGGCCCGCGCCGGTGACAAGGGCGTGACCATTTGCTTCGAGCCGCTGGCACCCACGGAGACCAACTTCATCAACACCGCGTCCGAGGCCGTGCAATTCGTGCAACAACTTAATTCGCCGCATTTCAAAATCATTCTCGATGTGAAAGCGATGACTTCGGAAGCGAAATCGATCCCGCAAATCATCCGCGAATCCTGGCCGAACTTTGCCTATTTCCATGCCAACGACGCGAATCTGAAAGGCCCCGGCTTCGGCGACGTGGATTTCAAACCGATCGCCGCCGCCTTGAAAGAAGTCGGCTATCAAGGCTATGTCTCGGTCGAGGTGTTCAAATTCGAGGAAGGCCCGGAAGTCATCGCCACGAAGAGCCTCGAATATCTCAAGCGGGTATTTGCATAATGTCCCCTCCCCTCTGTCCGTAGCCGCACGCCTTCAGGCTGCGTCCGGCCGAGCCCGGGACGCCAGACACGCCTCGCATCGTTCGCCAAAGGGACGCAACCTGAAGGTGTGCGCCTACCCGCCAAATACACGGCGATCTACTTCACCATTGGCACGACGGCGGCGGACTCGGCCGGGTGACCCGCCAGCACAGACGCCTTCTTGCCAAACAGCTTTATCGAAATATCGCTGAACACGGTGTAAACCACCGGGATCACCAGCAGCGTCAGAAAAGTGCTCGTCAACATCCCACCCACCACGGCCACACCCATGGGACGACGACTCTCGGCACCGGCCCCAAACCCAATGGCGATCGGCAGAATGCCAGCCACAGTCGAGAAGGCGGTCATCAAAATAGGCCGCAACCGCACCACGCCGGCCTGAAACATCGCATCGCGCGCCGAGGTTCCCTTGGCGATCTGCTGGTTGGCGAATTCGACGAGCAGAATGGAGTTCTTCGTCACCAATCCCACCAGCAACACAAGGCCGACTTGGCTGAATAGATTCACGTTCATCGCCGGCAACGGATGTCCCACGAGCTTGGCGAGATAATCCACGAGCCATAACAGACCAAACGCCCCCACGCCCGCCAGCGGCACGGCCAGCATGACGGTGAGCGGATGAATGAGGCTTTCAAACTGCGCCGCCAACACCATGTAAACAATGATGAGCGCCAGAATGAGCACCCACAGCACCTCCGTACCGGCGTCACGAAGATCGCGCGATTCCCCTGCCCAATCGTGCAGAAATCCTGCTGGCAAATCGCTCTGTAACAGCTGCTCGACCCGCTCGACAGCGGTGCCGAGCGGCACGCCGTTGAGCGAGGCGGACAGCGTTGCACTGCGGAGACGGTTGTAATGTTCGACCGCGTTGGGTGCGCCACCGACTTGCCGACTGACCACGCTGCTGAGCTGGATCAATTTGCCATCCTTGCTGCGAACATAGAGTTGGTCGAGATTCTGCGGGGTCAGGCGGGACAGGCGTTCCAGCTGCGCAATGACCTCATATTCTTTGCCGTCGATCTTGATCCGGCTGAGGTCCAGGCCGCCGAAAAGCATTTGTAGCGTGCGCGAAATATCCTCGATGCTCACGCCCAAGGCGGCCGCGCGATCACGGTCAATGTTCAAGCGCAGCTCCGGTTTCGTTACCTCAAACGACGATCTTACGTTCACCAGATAGCCGGTCTGGCGCAGCTTGCCTTGCAGCTCGCCGACATATCGATTCAACGATTCCAAATCCTGCGCCTGCACCACCAATTGGAACGGCGCGCCAAAGCCGCGGCCGATGGCCTTGGGGATCTGCGGCACCGTGATCGCCCCTTCCACTTCGTTAAAGAAACGCATGCGCAAGCCGCCGGGCCCATTGACAATTTCCTGGACACTGCGCTTTCGCTGGTCGGAGTCCTTGAGCCGCACGAAAGCGATCCCGGAATTCGCCTGACCAGGCCCGGAGAAGCCGGGGGCGACGATCGTGCCGTAAATATCCACCTCCGGAACGCTGATCAATATCTGCTCCATCTTGCGCAGCTGGCGGTCCGTGTATTCGCTGGTGGATCCTTCGGGGGCAAAAACAAAGCAGAGCAGACGGCCTTTATCCTCTTCCGGCAGAAATTCCTTCTCGAGCTTCGAGTACGCGGCGATGGCCAACCCCAAACTCGCGAGGCCAATCAGAATGACCGAGGGTCGGTGAGCCAGTGACCACCGGAGCATCCGCGCATAAACGCGGTTCACCAAATCAAGAAACCGCTCAAAAAATCGCAGGACGAAATTGTCGTGCTGATGATCCACGGACTTCAGGATCCGGGATGCCATCATCGGCGAAAGGGTCAGGGCGACGAAGGCAGAGATGATGACCGATCCGACCACCGCCACGGCGAACTCGGCAAACAACTGGCCGGTGGCACTTTTCTGAAACGCCAGCGGCGTGAAAACCGCCACCAGCGCGATGGTGATGGCGATGATGGCAAAGGCGATTTCGTCCATCGCTTTGAACGCCGCCTGCATGGGCGGCATCCCCTGCTCGATGTGGCGGAAAATATTTTCGAGCACCACGATGGCGTCGTCCACGACCACCCCAATCGCCAGCACGAGCGCCAGCATCGTCAGGATATTAATCGAGTAGCCGAACAGGTTCAAAATGGCGAACGTGCCCACGATGGAAACGGGGATGGCGACGACTGGAATAAGGGTGGAGCGGACGTCGCGCAAGAACAGGTATATCACCAGCACCACCAGGCCAAAGGCGATGCCCAGCGTCGTCCACACTTCGTCCACGGCTTTTTCGACATAGGTGGACTCATCATAGTTAAAGACCATTTCGATTCCGGCGGGCAGGCTCTTCTTCAGCTGGGCCACCTCATCCTTGATGCCATGAGCGACATCGATCGTGTTCGCCTTGGACTGCTTGACAATCCCCAAAAAAACGCAGGGCCGGCCATTGTTGCGGGCGACGGTGCGGAGGTTTTCCACGCCGGAACGGGCTTCCCCAATATCCCGGAGGCGGACAATT
>JAYTXL010000145.1:0-5807 GCA_043742955.1 Verrucomicrobiota bacterium
TTCGAGGAGCTGCTCGATGACAAAGACCGGGCCGTGCTGGCCGACAGCGCCTATCACAGCGCCGAGCATGAGGCGCATCTTATCAAACTCAACGCGCAGGAGTTCCTGATGCGCAAAGCCACGCGCGGCCATCCATTGAGCGAGGCCGAGATGCAGACCAACCACGGCATCAGCCGGATGCGGGTGCGGGTGGAGCACATCTTCGCGCGCATGGCGCAGATGGGAGCCGACCTGTGTCGAAGCATCGGGCTGAAACGAGCCACGCAGCACAACCACCTCAGCAACCTGGTCTATAACATGGACCGCTATGCCTGCCTGGCTCGTTGAGAGCGGCAAAGGCACCTCAAAAGGGTGCCGAAGGCCACAGCGGACTCACTCAGACACCCCACAAACCATCCGCTTGGAGCAACCCGAACCTTCTGAAGCCGGAGAAGGTTGGTAAAACCGCCTTTTTTTACCCGCCAAACTCCGCCTCGAAATAACACCCCCTATCCAGAGGTGCCCTTAAGAAGCATTCTAAGGACACTGACACAACATATTCTATGCTTCGCTTTGATGCCATTGAATTTTCTCCTGCCGCCAAGGAATCCATTCACGCTGTATTCGATGAGTCAAAACGCGAGGGGCATGTCCTTACGGAGAAGAATTTACTTGGAGCATCTTGGTGGTTTGATTTTGCAGAGCGACTTAAAAAGAAGACTGGAATTTCATGGCGAACGCCCGTTGAATTAAATCCGGAGATAAACTACGAATAAACTACGAATATATTGCGAAAGGAACAATGGACAGACTGGAATGGCACTTAATTAAGGGCAAAAATGGATGCGCCGACCCCTGTTGGAAGCCTCCGCTGCAGATTTGCAGATGAACCCCGGCTGTGCCGTTCGGAATTCTTCTGCCACCAGAGGAAATCGTGCTCGCCTTCACCCGCGCAACCTTTCGTTCCGCCGGTGGCTTTTGGGTCGTTTTACAGAGTTGGAAGCGCCATACCTCGGGGCTTAATTAAGTGCCATTCTGGACTGATTATTGTGTTCATAGCCGGTCCTTTTGAGAATCAATAATTAGTCTGCCTCTCGCTTCCGCTACTCCAGCTTGGGCGAGATGGAGAGGGTGACGGCGGATGCCTTGAAGGGGGTGTTGATGCTCCTCGGGTTATCGCTGGCGGAGTATTCGAGTTGGCAACAAATCCAGACCAGCCGGTCGTGGAGGAGGTAAGCCGTCCTGAAATCGATGAAGCATGATTTTGCGTCCTTGGCGAGAGTGTCGAGCATGCCGGGAAGATCGAGCGCGACGCGCCGAATGGCGGGGGCCGTTTTGCCTGCTGGCGCCAGCAATCCCAGCAGCTCGTGCAGTGTCCGGGCCGTGGAGAGCTTTTCCAACGTCGGCGGCTCGACCGGGCAGAAGACGAAGGGCATTCTGTCTGCCGTGCGGAAAATCACATGGTCCGTATCCACATCCAGCAGTGTGAAGGGCATGTTGTCCGCGATATTTGGGCCCAGGTCTATTTTGACCTGTTTATAGCCGACATTGGATGGTTTATGCACCAGTTGCGTCAGTCCCGCCAGATCGTGGCGGCGCAACAGGGGGAGGATTTGTGCGGCGGTATAGTCCGGTTCCTTGGCCGACGGTTGCGCGCAGGCGAACTGGGCGATGAACAATAAAAGCGCCAGGCAGATGATTCTGAGGGCAGATGGCATTTTCTCTAGTTGCTTTCGGTTGCGGGAATTGTGACCAGACACGCTATGGGTCTGACGGAACCGGAACATTGACTGCCTCTGTCTGGATTTGCGCATCAAGCCCCTGGCTCGTGAACCAATCGGGATTCGCAAGGAACCATTCCAGGCTGGAACCGCCGCCGTACTTGCGGATGGTGGCCGGAAAGTGTTTGGCATTATATTTTTTGGCGATGGCCGCAAAGGCATTGTGACAATCTTGCCAGAATTTTTGTTCAAGCTCTGTCGCCTTGGCCAGAGCTTCGGCTTCGGTAGAATAAGCCTTGGTTCTGATGGTAAAGACCTTCTCGCCGTAGTATTTTGACATACGCTTGCCAGCAGACTGGAACACTTTGATGTGCGCTTTTTCATGCGCAGTCGCCTGTGCAATCGTGTTGGCGGTAATGTCTCCGTTGGATGCGCCAGGATTGCCCGTAGTCCAATGAAGCTGCGCATTGGCCACCCAGCAGGTGGTGGGAATTGTACGAATCCGGGGGACGCATACACGACCGACATATTTTCCATTGCTGTTTTTATCGGCAATTGGCTTGGGCTTAACCGTCTCGCCTCCACCCGTGAGCCTCGACAACCCCAGGCCACTGCTACCCTGATCCATCTTAAAAATATCCAGCGCGGACCGCGGAACAACGTTTGGCTCTCGGATATCGTAAAGATCACCCTGGCTCCCACAGTCATCCGGGGTCTCTCGCGCTTGCACCGGAAGCCAGATTTCCTTCGTATCTGTGCCTGTCGGAGAATCGGAGTCCTGCACGTTAATGTCGCATGGGTAATCTCCTCCTATCGTGGGTGTGCCTGTGATGGTGCCATCCGTAGATATGGAAATGCCGTCGGGCAGGCCCGCAGCCGACCATCTGTATGGAGAGGTGCCACCAGTGGCCTTAACTTGAACTGCGTACCCCGACTCCTCCAAATACGGCTCGTCCACAAATCCCAGCGGCAACTTTGTTGTATTGATGGACAGGGCCTCGTCCGCGTCTTGGATTTCGATGGGCAGCGTTTTGGTAGCTTCCTGCGAGTCCGCGTCTTTCAAGGCAACAACAACAGGGTAGGTTCCGGGGGTGGCTGGAGTTCCGGCGATGGTTCCGTTTGATGACACGCTCAGGCCCGGCGGCAAATCGCTGGCCGACCAATTATAGGGGGGTGTTCCTCCGCTGGCGAAAACTTCCGTCTCGTATTCCAGCCCGACAGTGCCGTCTGGAAGTTCATCCGTGATTATTTTCAGCCTGCTGTCTAACGAGCTGCTGTCCGATGAGTCCGATAAACTGCTGCTCTGCGAGGATGACGACGACGAACTGCTTCCGGACGGGTCGCTCGAATCCGAGGAGTCGCTGCTGTCTGAGGAATCCGAGGAACTGCTGCTCTGTGACGAGGACGATGATGAGCTGCCCTCGGGCGAATCACTCGAATCCGAGGAATCGCTGCTGTTGGAGGAGGACGAGGAAGACTCCCCGGTGCTGTCATCAAATTCGCTGTTCATGGGTGTGCAGGGTTTCTGAAAAGAGGTTGTGGCGTTGGCTTGAAGAAAATTTGGCTTCCATGCGGGTACACCTTTCGCCTTCGTTTGTTACGCGACTTTGGCATTTTTTGCAAAAAATCTGACCGGGCCACCTGCCGGCCAGTCCTCACCGGGTCGGCCATTGCTGGCAGCGGCGCGGAGCGGCCGCTGCCAGAGGGCGCTATCAAAGCGCCCGTCCTTGTGCCTGCCGCTATCCGCACTACGTCGCTTTGGACACGGATCAAATCACGCCCTTTCAGGGTTCACGCATCCAAAGATCTGCGTGAAGGGGGCACTGCTTGTGAAGGTGCCGATCAACGTCTAACACCGAACTTTTAAGGGGAAACCCGACTTCGGGTGGCACGTCGGATGGCACGTCGGATGGCACGTCGGATGGTTTCGTTCGGCGTTAAGAGTCAGACGTTCGATGTTCAATGTTGTGCCCGCCGCAGGTGTCTTCCGGCATCTCCAGATTTTCCACTCGTCTGTGTGGCAGATGATCTTGGTGCGTGAGCCCTGGCTGGAGTTTTGTCGCTGCCGTACGGACGAGCGCACACATGCTCTCCTGCGCGCCGTGAGGACATCATCAACGTGCCCGGTCGAAATCGGGCGGCGACTTTCACAAAAGCCCGCTTGACGTTGCGGGTTGCACTCCGGCTAATACGCCGCTTCGTGCCGGGGCAATCCCGCCGGCGCTCCACATTCACCACATGAAGCCACGCATCCTCACTCACTGCATCGCCGCGCTCCTGATTCTGCCGATCGCGCCGGTGGTCATCTTTGCCCCGCAAGCCGCCACTGCGCAGGAGGCGCCGGGCATGCCTCTGGTGAAGGCAATTGATGTGCAGTTCGTGGGGCCGCCGACGGTGTCGAGGGAGAAAATCATCGCCAATATGCGCACGCGCGTGGGGCGTCCGTTCTCACCGCGGGTGACGGAGGAGGATGTGCGGAATATTCACGCGACGGGCAATGTCGCCGACGTGCGGATCAAAGGCGACCCGCAGGGTGACGGCATCCGCGTGATCGTGATCGTGACGACGAAGAGCACGCTCGCGGAGGTCGTATTCCAGGGCAACACGAAGGCGTCTTCCTCGAAGTTGCAGAAGGAAATTTCCTCGAAGGTCGGCAGTGCCGTGAGCGAGTCGGCGCTGGCGGCGGACCGGCAGAAAATCATCGAGTACTATCAGGGCAAGGGCTACGGCGATGTGGACGTGCGCTACCGGATGGAGAATGTCGGCAGGCAGGGCACGGTGCGCGTGGTGTTCGATGTGAACGAGGGCGCGAAGGGCAGCATAGACAGCACTGTTTTTGTCGGGAACCAGTCCGTAAAGCGCTCGGAACTCCTGAAGGTCGTGAAGACCAAGCCGAAGGGCGTGATGAATTTCCTCTCCGCGACGGCGGGCAAGCTGAACAACGACTTCTTCGACGAGGACGTGCGTGCGATCCGCGAGCTCTACCAGAGCAAGGGATTCGTCCAGGTGGACGTGAGGCGGCCCGGCGTGTCGCGCAGCGGCTCGAAGGTGGAGGTGGCCTTTCACATCGTCGAAGGCCCGCAGTTCCATGTCGGCCGCGTGTCGCTTTCCGGCGCGCGAGTCTTTGCCGCGGATGAGATCACGCAGCGGCTGCGGCTCAAGCCCGGCGCGATTTATTCGCCGCAGGCGCAGGCCGCGGACATCAAGGCCATCCGCGACATGTACGGCGCGAGGGGCTATCTCGAGCTCTCGGTCATCCCGTCGCCCGTGCCCGTCGGCGGTGGTCGGATGGACATCAATTTCCAGATCGAGGAAGGCGTCGCGTACTACGTGGACAAGGTGAACATCGCCGGCAACACGAAGACGAAGGACAAGGTGATCCGCCGCGAACTCGCGCTGGCCCCGGGTGATCTCTTCAGCACCGTCCGCATGGAGGCCAGCAAGGCGCGGCTCGACAACCTGCAATATTTCTCCCGCACCGAAGTGCGCCCCGCCGAGCCGCTCATCTCGGTGCCCGGCAGGCGCGATCTGAATGTGGACGTGGCCGAGAAACAGACGGGCTCGTTCAATTTCGGCGCGGGCTTCAGCTCGGTGGACAACCTGCTCGGGTTCGTCGAGCTCACGCAGGGAAACTTCGATCTTTTCAACTGGCCCGGCAAGACGGCCAATGGTGAGAAGAAGAAGAACGCCTTCACCGGCGGCGGGCAGAAATTCCGCACGCGCATCCAGTACGGCTCGCAGCGCAAGGATTTCATCATCAGCCTCACCGAGCCGTACTTCCTGGATAAGAAGCTCTCGCTCGGCACGGAATTGTACTACCGCGACGCGAGCTACACGAGCAGCGTGTACAATGAGCGGCGCTACGGTGGCGAGGTGTTCATGCGGATTCCGATCAATGATTTCACAGCGCTGCGCCTCGAATATCGCCTCGAGGAAATCCAGCTCCACAGCTTCTCCGCCTTTGCCTCGCCGGCGATCCTCGCGGAGAACCAGAACTGGCTGAAGAGCCAGGTCAGCGCCAGCATCAGCTACGACTCCCGCGACAAGGTCTATCTCCCGACCAAGGGCTGGCGCGCGGATGCGCAGGTGTACGTCGCGGGCGGCTTC
>JAYTXL010000146.1:0-5398 GCA_043742955.1 Verrucomicrobiota bacterium
CTCGAGTTATTTCCAAACGCAAGCGTGCTCGACGGCGACGAGTCGCCTGCGGAAAGCGGCGAGAACTCGCCGCACTCCATAGTTGTGGTTATGGCGTCCGCCGCGTTGGGGGTGAGCAGCGATCAGGAGAACGCCAGCCGCGCGGGTTCGCCCATATCGGTGATGGGCACCGGGCGGCTGCTGTCGAAAAGGTGCTTGGCGGGGTCGATGCCCAAGGCGCAGTGAATGGTGGCGTGCGCGTCGGGGACGGAGAGCGGGTTGCGGAGGGGAAGCTTGCCGAGTTCATCGGTTTCGCCAATCGCCTGACCGAGCTTCAGCCCGCCCCCCGCGAGGGCGAGCGAGAAGGATTTGCCCCAGTGCCCGCGTCCGCCGCCGGCATCGAACTCGGGTGGCCGGCCAAATTCGCTCGCCACCACCACCAGCGTCTGGTCGAGCAGTTTATGTTTTTCCAAGTCGAGGACGAGCTGGCTCAGGGCCTGGTCGAGTTGTTGGATGAGGATGTGCTGGTTGAGCTGGCCCTGGTTGTGGGTGTCCCAGCCGGTGCCATTGATGAAATTGAGGTTGAAAGAAACTTCGACAAAACGCACGCCCGTCTGCACCAAACGGCGTGCCAGCAGGCAGCGCTGGCCGAATTCACCGCCGAATGCCTGGCGCAAACTCGACGGCTCGGCGGCGAGATTAAACGCTTTCATGAAATCGCCGCTGCCCAAAGCAATGCTCGCGTTGATGGCCTCGTCGTATTCGGCAATGGTCTGGTCTTCCGGATTGCGGGCGCGATAGCCGGCGCGGAGCTTGTGTAGCAATTGCTCGCGGTCGGATTGGCGTGCGGTGCTGACGTATTCAGGGCGCGTGAGTCCGGCGGGCCCCTTCTCGGTGTCGGTGAGATAAACGTAGCCGTGTTTCGCGCCCAGGAAACCGGGGCCGCGCATCAGGTTTGGATAGCCGATCAACACGTACGGTGGAATCCCTTTGCCCACGCTGCCCAGTTGGTGCGCCACAATCGAGCCGATGGACGGATATATAATGGTGCCGGTCGGTTTGCGGCCGGTGTGAACGAAGTTTGTTGCCGCGGAATGCTCATCCACGATGCTGTGGTTGACAGTGCGGAGCAGCACGAAGCGGTCAAGGATATTGGCCGTGTGCTGGAGATGTTCGCACACCTGCACATCGCGGACCGCGGTCTTGATGGCCGGATAGGCGGAGCCGGTGATGCGTTTGGCCGGGTCGCCCAGGCGCTTGGGATCGAAGGTGTCCCCATGCGCCATGCCGCCCGCCAACCAGAGCAGGATGCAATGTTGGGCGGTTCCCTTGGGGTAAGCAATTTTCGGGTTCTCCACCGCGGGCAGCAGGGGGGCCGCACCGAGGAGCCCAACGGAGGCGGCCCCGCAGCTTGTGCGGGTTAGAAATTCCCGGCGGGTCACATTTTCCATGGCGGCATTTTTACTCATCTCGGATGCATGGAGTTCATCACGGCACAAATACAAACTCCGGGGAATTTACCATTGCCCAGAGCACGTCCTCCATGCGTTCACGCCAGTCGGGGCGGAGGCGATCCGTGGGTTCGTCGCCCTTCCGGGCGCGGTTGTCGGCGGCCATTTTGATTTCGGTGGCCTTGGCGTTCAGGTGATTCGACCAGCTTAACCGCAGGCTCGGATCGAACTCTTTCGCCAGCGGCCTGGTCTGGCCCGGCACAATGCGCCCGGCATAACCACGTTCCAGATGCGCCGCCAGAGCCGCCCGCTCATCGGTGGACGGTTTGCGCGAGTAAGCGCGGAGGAAGACCGCGTCGACCAGTTGGGGCAGCGACTGGGATTGCAGGCATAAAGCAGTGAAAGCGCTGCCGTCGGAGAGGCGGGTAATGCGGCCATTGGCCAGGTCGCCATTGGCCACCGCTGCGGGCTGGAGAACATTGGCCGAGTCGTCGCGCGTGCTGAGTGCGTTCTGGCGCGAGTCGCGCCACCCAAACATCCCCAGCACATCCGCGATGGCCTGCGCCTTGGGCATGGCCAGGGCGGGGCGGTCGCGGTCGTTCGCGAATCCACTAAACTCCCAGGCGCGCCGGGGCACGCCCAGGTTCAGAAAATCTTTCGGTCCCCGGCGGCCGTCCTGGTCAAAGGTCAACGGCTCGGTGTCGAAGGATTTGCCCGTGACGGCAAAGAGCGAGTCCACGATTTGTTCCGCCGTCAGCCGCCGCCGTGTGGGGCAGGCAAAAAGACGTTCATCGAATGTTTCCATGGAACGCACCCCGGGCACCGCGACGCGCTGGTAAATCTGTGAATTCAAAATGAGACCCGCGATATGTTTGAGGTCGTAGTCGTGGGTGACCAACTCGCGGCCCAGCCAGGCCAGCAGCTCTGGATGCGCTGGCTTCGAGAGCTCCCAATCCTCCACCGGCTCGACGAGGCCCCAGCCGAGATAGCGTTTCCACACGCGGTTCACCATCACCTGGGCGAAGCGCGGGTTCGCGGGATCGGTGATGAACGCGGCGAGTTGTTCGCGGGTGTCGCCCGCCGCGTGCGCGTTGCCGGTGGCCGCAATGGGCTGCGCGGGCGGATGTCCGAACGGCCAGGCGGGTGCCACTTTTTCACCGGGATGCAGCGTGACCTTTACCCGGCGGCCCACGGTGATGTTGGCATTCACCGGAATGGAGCTGCTCAGGGGCACTTCCTGCGGCTCCTGCCGGAGCATTGCCGCGAGGCTGAACAAATCCTTCTGCTTGAAGTCGTGGTAGGGCGCGTCATGGCAGCGGGCACAAGCGAGGTTCAGGCCGAGAAAGGCCGAGGCAAGAATCTGCGCCCGGTCGGCCATGGGCACGTCGTTTTGCGTGGCGATGCCAAAGCCCGCTGGTCCGCCGCCGTACACACTGCCCCGCAGCGAAATCAACTCGCTGGCAAAGCGGTCCACCGGCTGGTTGTCGGCGAGCGCCTCGTGGAGCCACCAGCGGAATGGCCCCGTGTTATTCAGTGTTGGTTTGAGGATGGCCGGGTTTTCCGCCAGCACATCCTGCCAGTAGCTGACCCAGTGGTCAGCCCAGCCGGGTTGCGCGAGGAACGCATCGATCGCCCGCGCCCGGCGCGTCTTGGGGTTGTCTCTGAGGAAAGCTTGAAGCTGCTCTGGCAAGGGCGGAGTGCCGACGGTGTCCAGCGCGAGCCGGCGCAGGAAGGCCAAGTCGTCCACCAGCGGCGCCGGCCTAAGCCCGGCCGCTACCAGTCGCGCCCCAATGAAGCGGTCGATGTCGTTGTTCACTGGCAGGGCTGGGGAAACTTGCGGAACGCGGATCGAGGGGAGCGTGGCCGTGATCTCGCGGGCCCGTGCGTGGCGTTCGCCCCAGAATCCATCTGTGGCGGCGCCCACTTCCGGGCGCAGTCCCTTGCCGCCGATGAACGCTTCCAGCACCAGCACGTGTTCCCGGCCATCGCTGTCGAAGTTCAACCAGGCCTCGACGTGACCCATGCGCGGAAAGCGCAGCCCCGCTGGGTAATTCTGCGGCGGCTCCTCCACTTCGCCATGACCATCCCCGTTCGGCGTGATGAACTTTGTCACCGCCAGCATTCGGCCATCAACGAACAACCGGGCGGAATTCAAGGCCCGCAGCAACAGGCGATGCGGGCCCTTGGGCAGCCTGACCAGGGCCGCCGCCCGCAGCAGGAAAGGCTCGGAGCGATCCTCGCGCAGGCCGCGGGCGGAATATTTCTGCGGCAACGCGGCGAAGCCAAAGGCGGGTTCCGGGTAGGTTTCGGTGGCGGAGGGGGTCTTGAAGTTCCACGAAAAGCGCGCGGGAATGTTCTCGATTATTTCCACCCGCACGGCGTCGCGCGGCAGTTCCTTCGCGGTGATGCCCGGCCCAGCCGGATGGTAATTAAATCGCTTCCGCACGTCGGCGTCACTCAGGGCATGGCGATAAATGGCGACCTCGTTGATCTGGCCGTTGAAGGTGCTGCCCTTGTTGCCGCTCATCGAGGAACCGATCCACAGTTCATCGTCATCCACCACCGGCGCGGCGTCGCTCGGTCCGCCCATGTCCCATTGTCCCTTGGTTTCCACGCCATCGATGTAGGCGCGCAGGCTGGAGCTGTTCCCAAACTTGTAGGTCACGGTCAGGTAATGCCAGCCCGAGCTCGGGAGAAACCCTTCGAAGGAAGTCCAGCGATGCCAGTGTTTTTCCGAATCGACCGGGCAGATAACAGCGGCGGTATCGCGAAACAGAAAGCCTACCCGGGCCGAGCCTTCCTCGCCGCGCAGTCGCAACGCGTAGTTTTGATTGTCGGCTGAAAAGCCCGGATTGCCCGTGCGGCCCTTGCCCACCACGTAAATCTGCTGCCCGTCGGCAATCTGGTTCAGGAACACCCAGGCCTCCAGCGTGATCGACTCGCCCTGGGAGAAGTCCAACGGACTGTTTATCCCGGGATCCTTCACCCGGATATAACCCGGCTCCTGGTCGCCAAAGGAGGCACTGGTGCTGTCCGGCTCAAACTCGGGGAAGGCCGTGTTTTCTTGCGCGGGTTGGTGCAGCCCCACACGTCCGGACACCGTCCCGTTCAACGCGCCGGCCGGCGCACCCGGCGCGTGGTTGCGGATGAACTTGGAGCTTTCATCATTCAATCGCCAGTACGCGGCGGGTTGGTCGGCCAGCACGGTTTCGGGATAGCCGGCCTTGGGTGCGGCGGCGCTGGCGCACGATGCGGCCAGCAGCCAGGGTGCAAGCGCGACGAGGTGCCACGAAAAGCGATCAGAAAAATGCGGGCCAAACAAATTCATTTTGAAGATTGGGGCATTGAGGGCAATCTCGCAGAAATACTTGCGCGCGTAAATTGATGTTTTTGCGCGCCGGCCAGCCACCCCTTGCCACTCAGTTTTTTGCCGGGGCACCCCTCACGCAACCGGATACCAACTCCCGGTGATAATCGGTGGCCTGGCTGTGCGGTCGTCGCGAGGCCGTAGTGGCACGGGCGTCCCGCCTGTGTGTTTCCAACAGCGCCGCGCGGTCGCCCACCAGAAACCCACGGGCGGGACGCCCGTGCCACTATTGCGCGGTAGGGCGGCGCTGTCGCATGGTCGGTTTGCCGAAAGTCATTTGCAATCGGTGTGGATGGTGGTGAGTGATTAATTCTATTCCACCAGATGAAGCCCGTTCTAAGTAATGTGCGCGCCTTGCGTTTCCACATAGACCGCGTACAGCGACGTGCTGGCGGCCATGAAGAGGCGGTTGCGCTTGGGCCCGCCAAAGCAGATGTTCGCGCAAATCTCCGGCAGCCGAATCTGTCCGATGCGCACGCCGTCCGGCGCGAAGATGTGGACACCGTCGTAGCCTTCACCCACCCACCCAGCCCCGACCCAGATGTTGCCGTCCACGTCCGCACGGATGCCGTCGGCGAAACCGGCTTTTTCTATGAATGAA
>JAYTXL010000147.1:0-3598 GCA_043742955.1 Verrucomicrobiota bacterium
CCAACTCAGTTTGGAACGCACTGCGTTCCAAATTGGAAAAACGAGGGAGAACAGCCGCATGTAGCGCAGATTCCGCTCGTCGAATCCGCGCCCGAATTCTTCCGTCAGCTTCACCGCCAGCCGTGGCAGCGGCTTCGCCCCATACTCCGCCCGCGCCGCGCCGCCCTGCTCGAACTCGACGATGTGCCGCCCCACGCCCCAGCAAGTCCGCACCTGCACCGCATCCACCGCCCACAACACCTGCTGGGGGCTCTCGGTGATGAACTCACGCAGGTCATGGAGCAGCCCATCGAAGCCGAGCTTCGCGGGCTGGAGGGCTTTGGATTTGGTCGGGCGTTTGGGTTTCATGTGGCTCTTCAGTTCCGACTTAATCCTGCTGCGCGCTTTGTTCTCTCGATCCCTGAAGAGAACAAATCCCCTCCCATGCGAAGCAGGTCATCAAGCTTCCAATAGTGGTAACTTTGCGGCGGACGAAAACCAGAGCGGCGTTTGCGGAGGGTTTCGAGGGGAATTGGAACGGGCAGCTTCCACAGCTTCCCAATGCGAATGGCGTAGCCAACGTCGGTTCCATCGAAATAACAGTCGAACTCAGCCTTTCCCAAACCGCTGCCACCATTGTGTTTTCTCCATATCGACAAGGGACTGGCAGCAGTCACGCCTTCGACCTCGAAAGCTCCGACGATTCCCTTCGTGCTGCCCGAGGCATAAATGACAACCAAGTCCCCGGCTTGCAGGCGGGGCTTCACGCGACGCAGTTCAATGGTCTTGGTGCCCGCAAAAATTAATTTCACAAATTGCGGACGTATTGAAATGAGGAGTGCGTGGTTGGTAGTCATATTCAGGTGAGCGAGCAGCCAGCCCGGTAAATGGCGGCGAATTGGGCTTCGGTAATGCGCCGGGGCGACATGAATGGCCCCCGGATGTTGAGTGACGCGAGCGCGTTCATGTTTACCGGCACCTTAAATCTCTCCGTCATTCGGAAGCGGAAGGCAACGAGGTCAGTGGCGATATCCTTGTTCGCTGCGGCATAGACATCCTTCCACTCATACACGCCGAGCCGTTGAAATCGACGGAACAACTCCTTGGGCTTGCCGACCACTACTTCCTCCAATTGCGAGCAAGCCTTGATGCTCATCGAACCATCGCCATCACCCTTGCTCACATACCAAAGCACCCGCCCAGGGGCCGCGAGGTTGTTATTTTCGGCGCTGCGGAAATATGCGCCCTCGACGCCGAGATGCAGGTCGTCGCGCAAGCCAAAGAGCAACTGCGAACCGAGTTCTACATCGAAGAAATGCTGCGCCCACTCAGGACGGATTGCGACAATGAATGTGGGAACTTCGGTTCCAGTGACCTTCGCTGGCCAAAGCTGTCGCTCGATAGCTGCGATGGAACGGGTATCGCCAAGCTGGTCGGCCTCGTGCAGTGATGCGACAGCCGCGCGCTTTGCAGCGGATAGTGATTCCTCAATTTCGATGTCGGTCACGACACGCGCGATGCAGGCCAGATCCCCGACTGCCCGGAGTGTGAGCATCGCCCATTCGTCACCACACGAAATGAACCCGAACTCTTTCAAAATCTCGGTGTCGGACGAGGACAGTGCGTGTTCTCGGACAACCACGACGTTTCGAGCCTCGGTGGCAGCCGCATTCAGGCATGTTCGCAGGAAGTTCCTCAGCATCGTGGCCGCCAGCGGATGTGAGCTCCGGCGAAGAATGGGGATACTCAACACTCCAATTCTTTCGCGGTCCTCAACACCGAGCAGAACAGGGGTGCCACTTTGGTCAGAGATGAGCTGCACTTTCGTGGCCTTCGGTCGCGCCAGACAATGTCGCAACGACTGTATGAAATCGTTCACACGTTCACCCTGAAATCGGAACGCCTCCACCGTGAGAGTCAGCGCGTCTCCTTTCAGCGCTTCGTGTTTCCACTGCGAGCCTTCGATACGGGCAGGTTTGTAGTCACCCTCGCGTTCAATCGCATCAAGGTGGCTGATGAGTTCGGCCGGGTGGAGGACCATCAGGCCGTGACTCCGATATAGCGTCTCGGCACGCTCTATGAGCCTTTCGTCGCGCGTCACGAAAAACGGGGCACCGCCCGCAATTGCATAGGCGAGTTGGCGAAGGTCGGCATCGTCCCGCAGCGTAGCGGATACCGGGAATTGAGGCCGGAGTTCCGCGCAAAGTCGCTGAAACACGGCATCATCTGCGGAAAGCGTGTGGTAGCGCGTGGCCTCCGCGCGGCTGGCCTTTCGCTGTCCCTCATCGCCCGCCTTTTCAATTTCATTTCGCAACTCTTTTGTGACGACCAACTCGATACTCGCCTGAACCCAATCCGCGAGAAGCGCCTTGGAGTCTTCACTCTCGCGGGTTTCCCGGGCGTGCAGGTCATAGAAGACGTTTGCGTCTACCACGACCCGCTGGCGCACTGGGTCTGGCTCTGCGGCCCGGGAAAACAAGTCGGCATGGCCGTGTCCGAACCACCAGTAGGTCAACTCCGCACCGTCTTTGCCCCGACCGGCTTTGCTATGCACAGCCTCGAAGCCGAACTTCGACCACATGTGGTTAATGTCGTAGTCGCGGCGGCATCGCAGAGCGATCCCCTCAAGCGGCCGGGTTTCCCGCTTGAGTTGCTCCACAAGCGCACGTGCGGCGCCTTTCCCGCGCGCCTCGCGGGAAACACAAAGGTGAACGATGGCCGCCCTTCCGCGGGCTACTCGATACAGAAGGTAGCCGAGGAGTAATTGTCCCTCCGTCGCGACCAGAATCTGGCGAAGCTTCGCATTCTCCTCGAACGCTCCTGCGGGCAGGAATCCGAGCGTTTTTGAGTTCTGGCGATGCAGCGCCATGACGCCCTCCAAAAGAGGCGTCGAAAGACTCAGCTTCGATATTGTGATGGGCTCGCTCACTGAAAATCGACGATGTAACGGAGGATGTTTGAAGGATTCACATTTTCGCGTGCGCGATTTCTGTCACCGGGGCGAGTTCTAGGTCAACGGATTCCAAACCCTCCGAAACCCCAACCCCTGGAAGTCCTTCACGTTCACGGTCGCGAACTCGGTGACGCCCTGCGCGGTCATGGAGAGGGCGGCGCGGGTGTCGTAGAGTTTGCGAAAGGCGAAGTCTTTGGCGCGGGCCTTTTGCCAGAGGGTGTCGTGCAGCGGGCGGCTTTCGGTGGGCAAACCGATGAGCCGCCAGCGGGGATGGCTGCGGTAGGTCTGGATGGCTTCGACAGCTTCGTCGGCGGAGAGCGGGTGTTTGAGCACGGCGGGGTTGCGCAAGAGGCCGTAAAACTCGGCGAGGATGAGTTCGGAGATGGCCACGTCTTCGTCTTGCGCGATGGACTCCAGCCACTGGGCGGCTGCTTCGTGCCTCACCGAATCCTCGTTGAAACCGTGGAGCAGGATGTTGCTGTCGATGGAGAGCATCGGCCTATTTCTTCTTCTTGCGGGTGAGCGCTATTTCCGAAGTGGTGAGTTGGGCTTCGCGTTTGATTTCCTCGTCACTCAGTCCCATCCAGCCAAGTTTGCGCGGCGTCGGCGGGTGCCATTCGCGGCTTTTATCCGGCTCAGGCGAATAAACGCTGAGAATGTATTCGA
>JAYTXL010000148.1:0-8411 GCA_043742955.1 Verrucomicrobiota bacterium
TGCTGCATCCCTATTCTAAGTAAACATTGTATTTACTTTGTACACACAAAAATGCGCTTATTTTCTTAATTCAATGGCAGTGGCGCAGCGCGCCATCCCGACCCGGTTCCGGGGCGCAAGGAGAGCGAAAAGTCCCGGGGCATTCTCTCCTTGGTTGGATCAACGCAATCGGCCTGTCCCATTCCTGGCATTGACGCCGGCGCGTCCGGCCTCTAAACACAGCGGCACACACTATGAATCTCTCCGGAAAAATTGCGCTGGTCACGGGCGGCACCAAAGGCATCGGCGCGGCAACCGCCCTCGCGCTCGCCCGGGAAGGCGCTGATGTGGCCATCATCGGCCGGCACGTGGAGGCCGGGGCGCACGCGACGCGGGCTGCAATTGTGGCCCTGGGTCGCCGCTGCGAAATTATTCAAGCCGATTGCGGCCAGCCGGCCGAGGCCACGCGTTGCGTGGCGGAGACTGCCGCCCGACTCGGCGCGGTGGATGTGTTGGTGCACTCTGCCGGTGGCCCGGTAAACGGCGGGTTGTTCGAGGTGACCCCCGAAGCATGGCAGGCGGCTTTCGACGTGCATGTTCACGCGATTTTCCATCTTTGTCGCGCCGCGATTCCGGCCATGCGTATAAAGAAAGAAGGCGCCATCATCCTGATTTCCTCGACCGCCGGGATCCGGGGAATCGTGACGAACGTGGCCTACCAGGTGGCCAAGGGGGCGCTGCCCCAGTTTGCCCGCGCGCTGGCCCGCGAGTTTGCGGCCGACAACATCCGCATCAATTGCGTCGCCCCGGGTGTGGTGCGCACGGATTTTCACCAGCACATGAGCGAGGAACAGCGCCGGCTGAACCTCGATCACCGCATTCCGCTCCGGCGCGAAGGCACACCTGACCAGGTCGCGGAGCTGATCCTGACGCTGGTGAAAAATGATTATATCACCGGTGAAACGATGACCATCGACGGCGGTTTGACAATGCGGATTGCTTAAGGGCCGAGACCCGGTGGAAGGTAACCAGAAATATTCCATTCCAGCAGTGCGACCACACCCAATCGGCACCTGACGTTTAACGCGCGGTGGCGATGATCGCGGCGGGCAGGTTTTGCGGCTTTGGTTCCCGGCCTTGAACGAAGGGCAGCTTCGGCGACGTGGACTCGTTTTCAGCCGTGCCTGCGCCGCGCAGGTAGCGGTGGCAATTGACACAGCTGACCGTCAATTGAAAATAGGCGACGGTTGCCGCATCGACGTTCCGGCCCTGGGCGGCCTTCGAAAGGGCCTTGGCATGGCGGGAATAATCCATGGTAAACTTCTGGTATTCCGGGGTCTGTCGCACCTGCCAGTCCGCTGCCTGGCTCAGGCTGGCCAGCTTTTGCGCGTTGGTGTTGATCAAATCGAAATTCTCCATCGTGATCCCTTCCAGCACGCGTTGGGCGTAATAGAGCTTGAACTTCATTACGTCTTTGGTGTTGATCCTTGGCTCTGGCTGGCCCTGTCCCGCCAGCGCGGCGAACCACAAAACCAGCCCGCCCGCGAGCATCCATGACATTCCTTTTTTCATAAAGCGCACTCCCCAGATTTCTGGTTGATCCCGCGCGGACAAGGAGCCGGTCATCCAATCCATTCACTCCCCGCGCGCGGCCCGTCAGGCCGCGAATCCGAAGCGAAAATGCTGCTCCTCCGGCTTGATGCCGAGCGAGGCGCAAACGCGCTTCCCAGCCAGAATGCTGGCGGCGGTTTTGACCATGCGATCGGATTCCGGACGGGGCAAATCCACGCCTTCATGCTTGACGGCGTTGATCTTCAACCCGCGCTCCAGCAGTTCGACGAGGAATCCCTCACACGCCACGGGATCATCCGTGCTGTAATGATTCGACTGGGCATGCTTCGTGAACTCAACCGCGTATTCGATGGTGTATTTTGGAATCATAAAACGGTGGGGTTAATGGTTGTTGGTTATTGGTTAACGGTTGCTGGAATGGATCGGCGCACCTTGCCCACCCAACGATGAAAAATGTCCTCGGCCACATCCCGCGCCTCCCGGCGTGAAACGGATTCCTGGACAATCTGCTTGGGCGGCAACCAGCTCGCGGAATCATGCACCTCCTTGACGCGGATGTCGGCGACCCGCAGAAAACTATCCAAATCGACCGTCAATTTCGATCCGGTCTCATCGTAGCTGGCCTCCGCCGTGGCGCAGACCTCGCACTCCCGCAGTTCCTGCGGCAACACCTCGACGATCTCAATGGTGGATAAAATCTGGTTCACAAAGCACGGATCCATCATCCGTCGCTCTGGCGCTCACCGTGGTTTGCGAAAGGCTGGACAGATTTTGTCCGGGGGCGTCATCAATCTGGGGAACATAAGCGCAAGGCAAAAGCGATTCTCCCGATACCGCGCCTGGTCGGGAGTCGATTTCCGCGCGGCGATTTCCGGTTTTTTGTGCACCCCCGTTAGCGCTGTTTTCATCTTGGCTGATCCCTCTCGAGGGCAGGGGCAAGCGACCACGCTGCCCACGCTGGCCAACGCCATCACCCCGGCTGGTCCACTGGATCAGGCGCCTTTCCTGGCAGCGGCGATGTCCGAGCTTTTCAGCGACTCGCGCCTTTTTTCCGCAGTCGCGGTATTGCAGCTGTCCGGCGACCAGCCCAACCAAGGCATCCCGCTCGGCTTGGCCATGCTTGATGGCAGGATGCACTGGAATCAAGACTCAACGACTGGCAGTCCACGGCCCTCGCTCAATCTCCTGCAGCTGCTCGGTGTGGGATGAACCGGGGCAATCTCTCCTCCGTTGCGCCCGTTCCCGACCCGGCAAAGGGGTTGACAAGCGAGCTTGACGCCTGTTCGCATAAGCCCAAAGTTGCGCAAGGTTAAGCCGACGCAAATGAAATTCTTCCTGAACCACGCAACGACAAAAGCTTTTTCCCATCCGTCGTAACTCATTATGGATCTCGCTAATTACACGGGGGACGCCGGATTGCAACGACGCTATCTTGAGCTGATGAAAGGATGTCTTACGCACAGTTTATGGGTTGAGCGTACGCGTCGTATAGATCCATCAATGTTGCCTTACTCCGCCAGACGGCTGCTGGTTGAAATTACAACTGGCCTCCTTGGCAGATTCCGTTTGGGCCTCGTGCGGTTAATTGACCCTTATCCGCCAATGCGGGAAAACGGGGAGGACTGGCCGGAATACGCGCACACGATGGTCGGAATGAAACGGCTTAACAACCTGGAGCAATGTCTGCTCGCCATTATTCGCGATAACATCCCCGGCGATCTGATCGAAACGGGGGTATGGCGTGGTGGTTCCGTGATCTTCATGTTATCAGTGTTGAAGGCGTTTCAAATCAACGACCGCAACGTTTGGGCGGCGGATTCTTTTCAGGGCTTACCGAAGCCGGACGAAATGAGATATCCGGCCGATAAAGGTGATATTTGCTATCAGCGATCTTTCACTGCCGTTAGCCTGGAAGAGGTAAAGAGCAATTGTTCCAAATATGGACTGCTGGACGAGCAGGTCAAATTCATCCCTGGTTGGTTCAAAGATACCCTGCCGAATGCGCCCATGAAGAGCCTGGCATTAATCCGATTGGACGGTGACATGTATGAGTCAACGATCCAAGCCTTGGAGAATTTGTATCCCAAGCTCTCCCGAGGCGGGTATGTGATCGTGGATGACTACGCCGCGCCCCCCTGTCGGCAAGCGGTGGAAGCCTTTCGGATCAAAGCGGGAATAAGTGATCCGATTTTGCCGGTCGACAACTGGTGCTCCTATTGGCGCCGCAGTTAGAAATAAGAATCAAACTGAGTCCATGGCTAGCGATCGCCACAGAATAATTCGAGCTTTGAAAGGGGCTTGCGGTCGAGCGCTCCGAGTCCTATCGTCCCGCCCTGTTGACCGACCGGTTCCATTACTCCACGCTGAGCAAACCACTCATGTGCCGCGCGGCGTCAAGGAGCACTTCCCCAGCGGTATTACCAAGTCCTCTTCTATGAAACTGACACGAACTGAAATTCTTTCACTATTGGCGTTGAAGGGCAACTATCAGAGTTATCTTGAGATCGGGGTGCAGAATCCGAAGGGAAACTTCAACCAGATTCCAGTGCGCGAAAAAATCGGGGTTGATCCCGAGCTCTCCGCCGGCGCGACTTTCTGCACCACCTCGGATGCCTTCTTCGCGGCGAACCACCGGACTTTCGACTTGATCTTCATCGATGGCATGCATGAGGCCAAGCAGGCTTTGCGCGATATCGAGAACTCGTTGCAGATTCTTCGTCCGGGAGGAACGATAGTGGTTCACGACTGCAATCCTTCGACGAGGGAGATGCAACTGGTGCCCATTCAAACCAACCAATGGACCGGGGATGTATGGAAAGCTTGGGTGACGTTGCGCACCCGCCAGGACAATCTTTCAATGAGAGTTGTCGATACGGACTACGGCTGCGGGATTATTCGCGAAGGGGTTAATCAACGACTGGATGCGCCTGATCTGAAGGACGCGCAGTTATCCTGGGAAAACTTTGTCAAGCATCGCGCCGAATGGTTAAACTTGATCAGTCCGGCGGATTTTTTGGCCACGGAGTTTCCGGGCGCGAGGCTTTGGGACGACCTTGTGATTGCCACCGTGGGCACTGACACCGAAGATTTTTCCAAATATTTGCTGGAGAGCGTCCGCGTGCTGGGAAATTATCCAGTAATCTGGCGCTGGGGAACAGGCGCAACCTGCCTGGCTCGTGAATACAACAAAGTGTTGCGCAGCACAGCTCAACGGTTCGTGTTATTTGTGCATCCTGACGTCGAATTCACACCGGATTTTCTAATTTATGCTGACTTCGCCTTCCAAGATCCCCGAGTTGGAGCCATTGGGTTCTATGGCTGCGGCATGGATGGACTGCATTGGCGTGGCGGTCCGCCAAAATGTTGGAACAGCCCTTCGGACATCCCGGACTACGTTCATTTTATTGCAGGCCTCAAGCATCCGGTCGCAAGTCTGGACTCATGTTGCCTCTTGGTGGACCGCTCGCAGGGAGTGTTCTTCGATGAGCAGTTGTTTGACGGACTTCACCTCCATGTCGAGGATTACTGTTTCCAGCAGCGTGCCCAAGGCCGCTCGATCATGGTGGTGAAAACGGGATTTTGTGACCATCATGGGACGACCACGAACAAGAACCGCGCGGGCTGCGCGTGGGGGGACTACGCTACATATCATCAAAAATTGTTGGACAAGTGGCGGGGGAAATTGAATCCCCTGCATGTGTTTTGACTTTTGAAGATACGATCCGACTTCCGGTTGTCTGAACCGTGGAACGTCAAACGAAGCCGAGCCCGATTGCAGTTGACCCAGTGTTCGCTTGCACGCATGGCATGCTAATATCCCGGCCAACACAACGACCCAATCGCTAATGATCCCATTCAAAACACTTCCGCCTTCAACCCGGTGACGGCGCGCACCTGTTGGGCGATGCGGGAGAGACTGCGGAGCGGGAGGTGGCCGCACTCGGAATGAGGGGTGGGTCGCGTCGCGGAATATATCTGCACCAGCGAGATGTTCGCCCCGGCCGCGGTGAGCTCCTTGAGCCGCTGGGCATAGGCTTCGATCTCCAGGACTGCGGGTTCGCGTCCATTCAAGGATGGAAACAGGCTTTGGATCACCACCGGCCGGCGCTGCGCGAGCGCCAGGATGTTGGCCATGATTTTTTCCAAAGGGATTTGCGTTTTATTAACGCGGTCAAGGTAGGCTTGGGTGCCGCCGTCCAGCTTGGCCCAGATTTCATCCTGGGCGGTGAAATAGCGCAATCCTTCCTGGACCCCGGGCAGATCGAGGCCGCTGGCGTTGGTGATGAGCACGATCTTGTAGAAACCCAACCGGCTCCGCGCCCGGACGTGCATCACCGCGTGCACCGCTTGGGCGAAGTTCGGACTCAGGGTGGGCTCGCCGTCGCCACTCAACGCGACGTGCCGCAACTTCAGCAACTCCGCCGGCAGCGCGCGATACGGCGCCTGGTTTTGCAACTCCCCGTCCCGCACCAGGGCCAGGGTTTTTTCCAGCTCAGTGGCCATCGCCGACACGTCCAGATTCTTCTCCGGGGCCGGCAGGCAGCGGTTGATTTCGCAATAGACACAATCGAAATTGCACTGCTTGTCGGGGTTCATGTTGACGCCGATGGACAAGCCCCGGGCGCGGGGTGAAATGACGACATAGACGAACCGGTTCTCCAGAAAATTCCGGGGACAGCCAAAAGTAGTTTCGAGGGCGGTCGGCGCCTTGGAAGAACGGCCTTTCGCAGCCCCGGGCTGGTTCTTTGTGTCCATAGGCTTGCGCGAAGCGGTGGCGTCTTCGATTAACTGAGTTGGCGGCATGGTTGAGCTTTCCCTCAAAAGTTGATCCGGCGCGGTGGCAACGCGCACTCCAGACGGATCGAGTCCGGCTGGATCTCCCTCCCGCCGGCCAAACCCGCATCCCTACCCCAACTCCACTTTGTCATCTCACTCATGGCCATTATTCAAAGTTTCATCAGGTTGTTGCTTGAAGCTATCGGTGGCTCGGTGGAGGGACTACACGCCGCTTGGCATTCAATGATCATTTCTTGCGAGGGCAGCCGGTTTCACGCAAAGCCCCCGGCCCAGGTGGGAGGATGGCTTTCCACCGCGAGAATGCTCACCCGCAATTCACCGGCCTCGCGGCGGCGTGGAAATACGGTGTTGCCGCTGCCACCGCCTATTTCCAGGGCGGCGGAGTGGCCAGCCTGCAAGCTTTCGATGATTCGGGAATCGTGGATGGAATGGGCGGACGCCAGTCGGTGAAGTGCTTTGCAATTTACAAGCCGGCACCTGCGATGTCAGTCTCAACCACCATGACGACCACCGGCAAATCTCTGACCCTCGGCAAATTCTCGATCGGCATTGGCGACCGTTTTGCGCATCAGGCCCGGGCCCAGCTTCAGGCCTGTCAGATCGCCGCGCAGCACGGCGCGGAAGTCATCCCGGTCTGGAACAAGTCCAATCGCGAACACACAATCATCGGCTCCGAACCGGCCACCACGCGCGCCGCCGCTGATGCCGCCGTGCAGGCGCTCGGCTGGATGGGCGCGTATCACCTGGATGCCGACCATATCCGCCTCGAAACGGTGGCGCGCTTTTTGGTCCCTTGCGATTTTTACACGATTGATGTGGCCGACTCGATTGGTAAACCCGCCGACCCAGGCGCGGTCAAGGCGTTTGTTGACCGGCATCCCGAGCTCGTCGGCCGGATTGTCATTCCGAACATCGACCAACCGTTCGCGACCACGCGCGCGGAGGTGGAGCGCATTGCCGGCAAGTTCCTGCTGGCCGTGCAGGATGCCGGGAAGATTTATCGCCACATTGAACAGGCCAAGGGCACGGGCCATTTCATCACCGAGGTCTCCATGGATGAAACCGACAGTCCCCAGACGCCGCCGGAGCTACTGGTAATCCTCGTGGCGCTCGCCGATGAAATGATTCCCGTGCAGACCATCGCGCCGAAGTTCACCGGCCGCTTCAACAAGGGGGTGGATTACGTCGGTGATCTGGTGCAGTTCGAAAAGGAATTCAACGAGGACCTCGCCGTCATCGCCCAGGCGGTGAAACACTACGGCCTGCCGGCCAATCTCAAGCTCAGCGTCCACTCGGGCAGCGACAAGTTTTCCATTTACGCGCCGATTCGCCGGGCGCTCGCACGTTTCGGCGCCGGCCTGCACCTCAAGACCGCCGGCACGACGTGGCTGGAGGAAGTCATCGGGCTCGCCGAAGCGGACGGCGATGGATTGGAACTGGCGAAGGAAATCTACGCCGCCGCGCTGGAGCACGTGGATGAATTATGCGCGCCCTACGCCACCGTGATCGACATCGACCGCGCCCAACTGCCGACGAAGGAAACGGTGAATGGCTGGACGGCGGCGCAATTCACCAGCGCGCTGCGGCACGACCAGAAAAACCCGGCGTTCAACCCGCACCTGCGGCAGTTGCTCCACGTCGGGTTCAAAATCGCCGCCAAAAAAGGCCAGCGATATCTTGATGCGCTCAAGAAGCACGAAGCCGTCGTGGCGAAGAATGTGACGGAGAATCTTTACGAACGGCATTTGAAGCCGCTGTTTGTGGGGTAACACGGCTCGAAGTAGCGTGTCAAACAAACAGCGTGTTACCGACTTGAGAAGCTTGGCAACGGCATAAAACACATGCATGCTAGCTTGATGAAAATCACCGAAGACGTCCGCAAATACGCTGCCGAACCGGGCATCGCCGAGGAAGAAGCGCTCAAGCATGGCAGGGCAGCGAAGTCGAAGGAGTTCGTGGAAAAGGGCGCGGAGGTTTACGCGAAGGCGTGATTGAATAACGGTAGGGCGGCGTTGCTGCGCCGCCCACACTTCCATGCAAAACGAACTCGACATCGTCCGCGA
>JAYTXL010000149.1:0-9412 GCA_043742955.1 Verrucomicrobiota bacterium
GCCCAACTCTCCCTGGTTAAACATCGAATCCTGCCCGATTGGAATTACACCCTTTACCCAAGGAAAAATCCGAATTAATTTTTGCACAAGCCCTAAGAGTTGGCTTTACAAAACATGAACGAATCACAAGATGACCCACCCACGAATCACCTATGAACCAAACACTGCCGCCATCGGGAAATCCCGTCCGGCCGGTGCCGATGAAACCGGTGCCCCACGTTGGCCCGCAGCATCGTGCCCGAATCCCCCGATGTGTCTTAGAGCCGGTTTGAAAACTACAGGAATCAGCGCAAATCGTGCTGCATTGTAGGCCCGGTGCCCTCACCGGGCGAGTTTTCAAACAGGCTCTAAGACTTGGTTACATTTCATGAATCCACAAGAACCCACTCACGAGACCCCGGGCTGGAAGCGCGGGTTCTGGAGCCTTATCGCCACCCAGTTTCAAGGCGCGTTTAGCGACAATGCGCTCAAAAGCCTGGTGATTTTCATCATCATTGGCACGCTGCCGCCCGACAAACGCGACCAATTGGTGCCCGTCGTGGGTGCGCTCTTCGCCCTGCCCTTCATCTTATTTTCCATGGCGGGTGGCTTCCTGGCTGACCGCTTCAGCAAGCGGACCATTACGATCGGGGTAAAAATATTCGAGATCTTCGTGATGCTCTTTGCGCTCGCGGCGTTGACCCTCCGGAACCTTCCGATGGAGTTGGGCAGCATCTTCTTGATGGGCGTGCACAGTGCGTTGTTTGGACCCTCGAAATACGGTTTACTTCCGGAGTTGCTGTCGGAAAAACGACTCTCCTGGGGCAATGGAATTGTGGAGCTGGGCACATTTCTGGCCATCATTCTGGGAACCATGGCGGGCGGGATTCTTTCGGACCTGTTCGGCAGCCAGCAACATTGGTCCGGCGTTTTGTTGATCGGCCTGGCCGTGCTCGGGTTGATTACGAGCCTGGGCATCACCCGCGTTCCCGCCGCGAACCCGGGAAAGATATTCAATCCCAATCCCCTGTCGGATTTGGTCCGCCAAATGCGGCTGGCGCACAAAGATCGCACGCTCTGGCTGGCAGTGCTGGGCAACGCCTACTTTTTCTTTTTCGCCGCGTTGCTGCAATTCAACATTCTCATTTACGGCAAAGATGTGCTGGGGCTGGACGACACTCATAACAGCTATTTGAACGCCGCGCTGGCCATCGGCATCGGCCTGGGCAGTCTGGCCGCCGGGTACTTGTCTGGCGGGAAGATCGAGTACGGACTGATCCCGCTCGGCTCGCTTGGCCTCACGGCCTTTGGCGTCCTCCTCTGGCTGCCCGGGCTGACGTTTGGGGCGTTCGCCCTCGATCTCGCGTTGTTGGGATTCTTCGGCGGATTCTACATTGTGCCCATCAGCGCGCTCCTGCAGCATCGTCCGGACAAGTCGGACAAAGGCGGAGTGCTCGCCGCCGCCAATCTGATGTCCTTCATCGGCGTATTTCTCGCGTCGGGTGTTTACTATCTGCTGGCCACGGTGGCGCAGCTCAGCCCCGCGTCCATCTTTCTCACCGGTGCCGGGCTCACGTTGCTGGGGACAATTTACCTCCTCATCCTGCTGCCGGATTCATTTCTCCGGCTGTTGCTGTGGATGCTGACCCATACGTTTTACCGGATCCGCGTGGTGGGCCGGGACAATATTCCGGAAAAGGGCGGCGCCCTGTTTGTGTGCAACCATCTTTCCTTCGTGGACTCGCTCTTCCTGCTGGCGTCCACCGACCGCACCATCCGTTTCATGATTTCCAAAGAGTTGTTTGACAAGCCCTGGATCAGGCCCATCGCCCGCATCCTGGGAGCCATCCCCGTCTCGCCGCAGTTGCGTCCGCGGGAATCGGCCCAGTCGTTTGACGCCGCCCGGGCGGCGATTGAAGCGGGGGAAATTGTCTGCATCTTCGCCGAAGGCCAGATCACCCGGATCGGACAATTGCTGCCGTTTCAGCGGGGATTCGAGCGGATCATGGAGGGATTGCAGGCGCCGATTGTGCCGATCTGCCTCGACGGCGTTTGGGGCAGCATCTTCAGTTTCGAGAAGCGGAGGTTTTATTGGAAGCTGCCGCACCGCATTCCGTACCCGGTCACCGTGAGTTTTGGCCAGCCCATGCCGGCAAGCTCGACCGCGTTTGAAGTCCGACAGGTGGTGCAGCAGTTGCAAAGCGAATCGTGGCGGCTGCGCAAGGGGGAGATGCGTTTGCTTCACCATTCCTTCGTGGCCACCGCCCGTCGCTCCCCCTGGCGCGCCGCCATGGCCGACGGCGGTTCCAAGCCGCTGAGTTTTGGCGCGGTATTGATCCGGACCATTTTTCTGGCACGCCGTTTGAAACCCCGCTGGGCAGGACAGGAGATGGTCGGCGTGCTGCTGCCGCCGACCGTGCCCGGCGCCCTCGTGAATTTCGCGGCGCTGCTCCTGGGCAAAGTGCCGGTGAATCTTAACTACACCCTTTCCGAGGAGGCCATTGCCTCATGTGTGCGCCAATGCGGGATCAAGACCGTGGTTTCCTCGAAGGCGTTTCTGGACCGGCTCAAGTTCAAAGTGCCCGGCGAAATCCTGTTGCTGGAGGAAATCGCCCGGCATCCAGGTCGCGGGGAAATGCTCACCGCACTGATGCTGGCTTTCACGATGCCCATCCGCCTGCTGGAAAAGGCCCTGGGCCACACCCGGACGATTACCATCGACGATCTGGCCACGGTGATTTTCTCCAGTGGCAGCACGGGGGATCCCAAGGGCGTCATGCTGACACACCACAACATTGGCGCCAACGTCGAGCAACTGGGCCAGGTGTTCGCCCTTGACCACGAGGATATGTTCCTCGGCATCCTGCCGTTCTTTCACTCGTTCGGTTGCACGGGAACCCTGTGGCTGCCGGCGGTGCTTGGGGTGGGCGTGGTTTACCATCCCAACCCGGTGGACGGAAAAGGGATTGCCGGCATTGTGCGCGATCATGCGGTCACGTTCCTGCTGGCAACTCCGACCTTTTTGCAGATTTACATACGCGCCGCCGAGGCGGCGGATTTTGGGAGTCTGCGCTTTGTGATGGCGGGGGCGGAGAAAATGCCGGAGAGCCTGGCCGCTGCCTTCGAGGAGAAATTCGGCGTCCGGCCCGCCGAGGCGTACGGCTGCACCGAGTGCGCACCGGCGGTTACGGTGAATACGCGCGATCACCGGGAGGCCGGCCTCCGCCAAGCCGGCACCAAGCGCGGCAGCATTGGACATCCCCTGCCCGGCATCAGCGTTCGCATCGTGGATCCGGAGACCTTTCAGCCACTGCCGGCCGGCAAGGCCGGACTGCTCCTGGTCAATGGTCCCAATGTGATGAAGGGGTATCTGGGCCGCGAGGAAGCGACCGCCCAAGCCTTGCCCGACGGCTGGTATGTGACGGGGGACGTTGCCCTGCTCGACGAGGAGGGATTCTTGCAAATCACGGATCGCCTCAGCCGCTTCAGCAAAATTGGTGGCGAGATGGTGCCGCACATCAAGATCGAGGAGAAGTTGCAGGAGCTGGCCGGAATCATTGAGCGGAGTTTCGCGGTGACGGGCGTGCCCGATGATCGAAAGGGCGAGCGCCTGATTGTTTTGCATACGCTCCCGGAACCATTGGTGAAAGCCGTGCTGGAAAAACTGCCGCAGCTCGACTTGCCGAACCTTTGGATTCCGAGGGCGGCACAGTTCTTCCACATCGCCGCGCTGCCGATCCTGGGCACGGGCAAAATTGACCTGCGAAAAATCCGCGAGCTGGCGCTCGAGTGTTCCGCCAAAATCTGAAGCGAAAGTCCCATGCAAAACGTCATCATTGATCGGCCTTACGAATTCGTGCCGCCACGCGAAAGCCGTTTCTGGCACGGGCTCATTCAACTGTGGTTGCCACGCTATTTGAAAAACAGCCACGGAGTGGAGACGGCGGAAATGAAGGGCACGGAGCATTTGCGTGAATCCCTTTCGCAGGGTCATGGAATTCTGCTGGCACCCAACCATTGCCGGCCCTGTGACCCGATGGTGCTCGGGCTGTTGTCGCAGGCGGTTGGCCGGCCCTTTCATGTGATGGCGAGCTGGCATGTGTTCATGCAGAGCCGCTTCATGGGGTGGCTCCTGCCGCGCGCCGGCGCGTTCAGCGTTTATCGCGAGGGACTCGACCGCGTCGCGTTGAAAGCCGCCATGGAGATACTCGAGCAGGGACGACGGCCGCTGGTGATTTTTCCGGAGGGCGTGATCACCCGCACCAATGACCGGATCGGCAGTTTGATGGAGGGCACGGCCTTCATCGCCCGGAGCGCCGCCAAACACCGCGTGGCTGCGTCACCGCCCGGCAAGGTGGTTATTCATCCGGTCGCCATCCGTTATCGATTTCAAGGTGACCTGACCGCCGCCCTCGGTTTGGCGCTCGGAGATATCGAGAAGCGGTTGTCCTGGCGCCCGCAACAAGGACTTCCGATCGTGGAGCGAGTGGCCAAGGTGGGCCAGGCACTGCTGACCCTCAAGGAAATGGAATACCTGGGGCAACCACAGGCGGGGACGGTCGCGGAGCGGCTGGCGAGATTGATTGATCACCTGGTGGAACCACTGGAAAAGGAATGGCTGAACGGCCAGCGGGAAAAGGATGTCGTCGCCCGGGTCAAACGCTTGCGCGTGGCGATCCTACCAGACATGATCGAGGGCGACATCGCGGAGGCCGAGCTTGAGCGGCGTTGGCGTCAACTCGCCGACCTTTATCTGGCGCAGCAGCTTTCTTTTTATCCGCCGGATTACCTCTCCTCCAAGCCCACAGCGGAGCGGCTGCTCGAAACCGTGGAGCGTTTTGAAGAAGACATCACCGATCAAGCCCGGGTGTATCGCCCCCTCCATGTGGACATCGAAGTAGGCCGGGCGATCGAGGTCAGCCCCGGGCGCGAACGCGGCGCTGGCGGCGATCCGCTGATGCAGAAGTTGCGCGATGAACTTGAAGCGTTGTTGAAGCGCGGTGCCGCCGACGCAAAGCCATTTTCCACAACCGTGGCCGTTACTTAAGGCTCCCCACCAAATCAACCACGGCCATAGAAAACCGACTCATACGAAAGCGAACAAATGGCGAGCGCGGAGACCAACCCAACCTGCCGGCATCCGCCTGGATCATTTGCACGGCCGGCTCCGCGCGGAGACTCACTTTGGCAGAAATGATTCCACCAGGGGAGTCAGGGTGCGGGCGACGTCGGAAGCGAACCAGGCAGCCAGCGCACCCGCAATGATATCGAGGGTGTAATGGGCGCGCAACAGCAGGACGACCACGGCCTCCAGAACGGCGACCGCGCAGGCGAAACCGGTCAACCATCCCGGTGCAAGCTGTGAAACCTCAAGCGCCCCCAGCACCGCCAGCGCGGTGTGCCCCGAAAAGAAAAAATCATTACTCACACCATACGTGACCAGCAGCGAGGGGAACCCGGGGTAGCGCCAGATGATTCCGGGCGGCGGCGGCAGCGTGCAAATCCCCTGGCAAATTTGCCGCAGGACAAACAACACAATCAGCGCCACAAATGGCTTCATCGTCGGCCCGAACACCGCCAGGCCGATCAGGGACAGGCCGAAGATATCGATGAAAAGCGAACTCCCGATCAAAAGGCGATCGGCAACCTTCGCATGCGCCAGCAGATAGCGGTGCCAATTCGCGGTCAACCCGTGCAGGGCGTCGCCCAACCCGTTACCGACTGACGCCTTGGCCCCGATGAGCTTTTGGGTCCAAAACCAGATCACCAAGGCGACCGCCACGACGACGACGCGCCAGCCATAATGGGAAAACGAAGTGGCGGCCAGAATGTTCATAAGCGCATGCCAAATGGGGACTATCGGCGGTGTCTTAGAAAGACTGCGCGCAACGTCTCCATCTGCGCGCTCAATTCGTCCAACTGTTGGCCCGGGCCGGGACCGAAAAGTCCCGGGAAAATTGCGGGTGTTTTCATCACCGGCGCGGCGACGCTTCCTGAAGCCACGTCAGCGCGGGACGTTTTAAGGTGCTGATGAACACCTGTTCGGTTTCAAACTTCGCCTCGCCCTTCAACTCATCGCCGTCGAGAAAGGCGACGAAGGAAAACGCGGCGTTCGCCCGGCCGTGCTCCTGCGAATATTTTCGCACCAGCTCCACCGCCGGCATGGTTTTCGTGCCCATGATCTCGACGATCGGAAACTGGATGTCCCCGTCGAATGACCGGAAGACCAGCTCAGTGCAAACCAGCTTGTCGGTGGTGAAAAAATCGAACTCGAAATCATAGGGCTTGCCCGCGTGGCTGAAGGCGCGCCCGATACATTCGCGGACGCGCGCCGGATCCAGCCGGGTGCGCAGAAATGCCGCCGAATCCGCCTCGCCGACGGATCGTTCAAAGGAGGTGAACACCACGCCCTCGCTCACCGATTCGAGGATGACATGCTCATGGCCCTGCTCGTCGCGTTGCACAAAATCCGCCCAGTGTTTTTTCACGCGCTCATCCTGGTCGAGGCCAAGCTTTTTTAAATCGTCCGCCGTGCCAACATAGATTGCGGCGTGTGGCCAGTAGCCGGGCAGGAACGCGTTCGACAGATACCAGTTGCGCCGCTCCAGCATGATGTCGCCGGGCTGAAGCTTGGCGCGCAACTGGGACAGTTGCGCCGGATGAATGAGCGGTTTGCCGTGGCGTGGTTCCCGGATTTTTGTGTCGCCGACCCAGGTCGAGATGACGGTCTTCGCTTGATAAATCGCCTCTCCTCCAGCCGCCTTGGCCTCCTGCCATGGTGTGGCCGCGTCCGCCTGCACCAACGCGTCGAGCAGGCGGTTACGGGTTTTGGCAGAACGCCCGATGACGGCGTGAAACGCATCGTAAGGCGCGCTTTGGAGCAACTCCGCTTTGGCGAATGCCGGCTGGGCGGCTTCGTAACGGCGCGTGGCGTCGGCGAGAAGGCGGCGATGCTCCGGGTTCACCAGGTTGTGGCGGACGGTGTCGTACAGGCCGGGCGGAATTTCCCAGAGCGGCTCGGGTTCGTTGAGTTTGCGTTTCGCGTCTGGCGAATGGTCGAAGAGCGTGACGAATTTCAGCGAGGCCTCGTAAAGCGCTGACGCAGCGGTATAGGCAGTGAGGAACGAGCGCAAACGCAGGCGCCCATCGGCGACCTCGCCGCTGTTTTGATACTTCCAAATCAACCGCAGCAATGCGGCGCGGTGGTTCAGATAACTGAGCAGCAACTGGCGCACCGCATCATTGTCCGCTTGATGATACCAGCTTCGCTGGCCGGCGGTAAAACCGGCCATCACCCCGCTGGTGCGCGTTTCCAGATCGCCCAGTCCCTGCAAAATGTTGCGCAGCGCGGTCTCGTCCGAGTTCAGCAGGGCCGCGAGATTGTTGGTGGACATTGCCGCAAGATTGAGCCCGGGCGTGCGCAATTCGGAACCATTGCGATTCCGCGCCCACCAAGTCACGCCGACAAACCCGCTGCTGATGAGCAGCAGGATCAAGGCCCAACGAACCGTCACCCACGCGCAATGCCGCCAGGAAAACGGCATGATGGGGATGGTTTCCGCCGGATGCTCGCGGCCGTATTCACCGGCCCATTCCGCCAATTGCCCGCGCAACGCGGCTTGTTCGACGCGCAATTCCTGGAGCGATTTGGAATCGAAGAACATGCGCACCTGCCGCCACCAGCCGCGACCACCCTCGCTCAGCCGTCGTGCGTAACTCAACGCGAACCCACCGGCGAACGGTGTCACCGCGAGCCACGTCCAACACACCCAGGGCAGAAAATAGCTCCGCATCACCCACCAGACAACGGCCGACCACAACCCGTAAACCGGCAGTGCCAGACCGAGCCGCGCCAGCGCCACCGTCGCGCGCGTGGGTTTTTGAAACTTTTCGGCGCTCAACCGGATCACCCAGTACGGAACCAAATGATGCAGCGTGCCGATTAGCGCGGGCAGAAACCAAACCGCCAGCCAGAATCCTTCCCACACCATCTGCCCCGCGAGCCGCAGCCGGCGAAACCGCATGATTGGTGAACGGATTTCCAGACCTTCCGAAGCAAGCTGTTCGCGATATTTTTGAATCGACGCGGCCATGCCGGCGGCGCGCTCCGGGAATTTATCCTGAAAATAGTTGATGGCGTCGGCGATGCGCTTGCGTTGGCGTAAGGCGGCGATGCGGCCTTGCCCGCGCTCAACTGGCGCGGGGAGCAACATTTCCAGGTCGTTGAGGAAGGGTTCCCAATTCGCGTCGTCAAGATGGATCACCACTTCCTTGAGGCGCCGGTCAAGTTCGTTCGTCAATGCGCGCATCGCCCGTTTCTCCTCACCCGGGTTCGCCTCCAGTGCGGCGCTGACTTCAATTGGCTCTCCGACCCGCACCCAGACCGCGCTGCGAAAACTTTCCTTGCGCTGAAAATTGATGCCGAGCGGAATGATCTTCAATCCGCGCGCGCCGTCCTTGGCCGCCTGCACGGCGATGCGCGCCGCGCCCGAGCGGACCTGTTCGACGCGCACCAAGTCGTGCGATTCGCCCTCGGGAAAAATGCCAATGGCCTCGCCCTGCATGAGATATACCGCGGCGCGGGTGAGAGATTCGAGATTGCGCTGGACTTGCGTCGCGTCGTCCGAGCCGCGATAGGCGGGGATCATACCAAGGGCTCGCAGCACGACGCCCAGCACCGGCACCTCGAAGATCGGTGCCTTGGCCAGAAAATGCACCGGTCGCCGCGCGGCGATGCCGATGAGCACCGGATCAATGAGCGAATTGGCGTGGTTGGCGGCGAGCAGGATGGAACCGGCGGCGGGAATGTTTTCGCCCCCGGAGATTTCGATCTGGGGATAATAGATCCGCACGACGCGCCGCACAATGCGGCGGGCCAGATGGCCAAGCGAATTCAGCATCATCAGCGGCTCCAGGTGAAAATTGTTTGTGAGCCTTAGCATGAATCAAGCCGGCATGACAACTGGTAAATTGGGGCACCCGCGGAAATCTGGTCTGCTCTTGAGAGTCTGGATTTTGGTCGCCGCGCTTTCCGGTCTGGGTACGCATTGACCCAACCGCCAATAGCATCAAAAAACAGAATATACTTTCTGTCCGCCGATTGCGCATGTATAAGCAGATGAACACTCCCTCGATGCCCATGCCGTCTCCCCAAGATCGTGAGTCTGCGCTGTTCGCGCTGGCCCTGGCCAAGCCGGTCGGGGAACGCCCGGCCTTCCTGGCCGTCGTGTGCGCGGGCGACATCGCGTTGCGCACCCGCCTCGAGGCGTTGCTCGCCGCGCACGACGAACCCGACCGCCTCCTGGCCACGCCACCCCCGGCCGCCCGGCACACCATCATGCTCGAGTTTCCTGATGCGCCCACCGAAATCGCCGATCCCAACAATCCCACGCCCGGTCCCGCCGGCACCATCCGCATCAATCCCGCCGCCACT
>JAYTXL010000150.1:0-24861 GCA_043742955.1 Verrucomicrobiota bacterium
TCCGCCGTCGCCGCGTCGTCGTGTCCCCATTGATCGAGCTTTTCCAGCAGCGGCTGCGGGATGCTCGCGCCGCAAATCGTGGTGAAGCGTTTGATCTGCGCCGCGCCGGAAATCGGCAGAATGCCGGGGAAGATCGGCACATTCACGCCAAGCGTCGCCAGATGATCGCGCATGGCGAAGTAGTCGCGGTTGTCGAAGAAAAGCTGGGTGATCACGAAATCCGCGCCGCAATCGATCTTGGCCTTGAGCCGTTGCCAGTCCACCTGCCGGCCTTCCGTGCAGGCGATGTGGCCCTCGGGAAAGCCCGCCGTGCCGATGCAAAAGCCGCCGAATTCGCGGATGAATTCCACGAGCTGATAGGAATACTCGAAACCACCGGGCACCGGTTTCCATTCACCCACGCCGCCGGGCGGATCACCGCGCAACGCCAGAATATTTTTGATGCCGAGCGCGCGGGCCTGTTCGAGAACTTCCCGCAATTGTTCTTTGGTCGAGCCAACACAGGTGAGATGGGCCATGGCCGGCACACCGTGGGCACGCTGGATGCGGTCCACCATGCCAAGCGTTTTGTCGCGCGTGCTGCCGCCCGCCCCGTACGTGACGGAACAGTAGTCCGGCTGCAACGCAAAAAGCGCCGGCAAGGTTTTCTCAAATAACGCGCGATCTCCTTCGTCGGTCTTTGGTGGAAAGAACTCAAACGAAATGACCGGCTGGCCAGCGGCCATTTTCGCGGCGTGAATGTCCCGGATAAATTGCATCGGCGGCCAGTCTTGCAGGATGCCGGAAAGGATTCAAGCGTCGGCAAAATACCTGCTCACGCGCTGAATCCGAATTCCGCAGTAGCCTGCGGATGACGCGGATCGGCGCGGGGCGGATGGGGGAGGCGTTTGGAGGGCGATTCGCTTTATCCGCGCCCTCCGCGGGCACAAAGTGTCTTTCCTGCTTTCCTGTCTTCCTGATTCAGGATTAATGTCTCCCCATGCGAATTTTATCAGGCATCCAACCATCCGGTGCGCTGCATCTGGGCAACTATTTTGGAATGATGCAGCCGGCCATCGAGCTGGAAAAGCGGGGGGAGACGTTTTATTTCATCGCGAATTACCACTCCATGACGTCCTTGTTCGATGCGGCGGCGCGGCGCCAGAATACGCTCGAGGTAGCGCTGGATTTTCTCGCGTGCGGCCTCGACCCGCAGAAGTCCGTCTTCTTCCGCCAGTCGGATGTGCCGGAGGTCACGGAGTTGACCTGGTTGCTGCACACCGTCACGCCGATGGGGCTGTTGGAGCGTTGCCACAGCTACAAGGATAAAATTGCCCGCGGGGTTTCCCCGAACCACGGACTGTTCGCCTACCCGGTGCTCATGGCGGCGGACATTTTAATCTACGACTCCAACGTCGTGCCGGTGGGTCGGGACCAGAAACAGCATGTGGAGGTGACACGGGATATTGCCGTGAAGTTCAATGAGTTGTATGGCCAGACGTTTGTGATTCCGGAACCGCAGATCCGCGAGGAGGTGGCCGTGGTGCCGGGCACCGATGGGCAAAAGATGAGCAAGAGCTACGGGAACACGATTGAGATTTTCGGCGAGGAAAAGGCGACTCGAAAACGGATCATGTCGCTGGTCATGGACAGCCGCACGCCCCAGGAGCCAAAGCCCGACGCCGAGAAAAATCTGGCTGTTCAGCTGCTCAAACTGGTGGCTCCGATCGAAGTATCCCGGGACTTTGAGGACCGACTCCGGACGGGGGGGCTTGGGTATGGGGATTTGAAGAAGGCTCTGTTTGAACATTATTGGAACCACTTTGCTGCGGCGCGTGCGAAACGCGGCGAACTGGCGCAGAACCTCGATTATGTCCGCCAGGTGTTGCGGGAAGGTGCGTTGAAGGCGCAAACGCTCGCGCGGACCGTTTTGCAGCGCGCAAAAACTGCCAGCGGACTGGATTGAACCAGTGTCCAACACGGCCCTTTTGGGCGCGGGCCCCGGGGCCGATGCCCGCTGGGGACCTGGTAAAAGGAACCAACGTATGAACCGGAGCGCCCAAGGGCCAACCGCAGCCACCGGAAGCCAAATCGCGCCTGGCCGGGCGTCTGTGATATTTGACAGGGAACCGCGTTCTGTTACGAATAATGCAGAGCGGACTTTGAACACCGCCAACCAGCATGGCCAAAATCATTTTAAATCACATTTCTCCCGAGCTCCTGCGCCAGCTCAAAAAGCGCGCGGTATTGCAGCAGCGCAGCCTGAATGAAGAAGCCATCGCCTGCCTGGAGGAAACCGTCCGGCGGATGCCCACGGACGTCGACACTTTCCTCAAGCGGGTGCGGTCGCTGCGCAAGCAGGTGCGCGGACAGGTGGACAGCACTGCGCTGCTGACGTTCCGTAATGAGGGCCGCCCATGATCATCGTTGACACCAACGTGATTGCCGGCCTGTGGTTGCCGTGCGCACACACGGAGCTGGCTGAACACGCCGCGCGCAAGGATCCCGAGTGGGTCACCCCGCACTTGTGGCGCTCCGAGTTCCGCAACCTCCTCGCGGGCCTGATCCACCAAAAAAAGATCTCCCTCGAACTTGCTTTCCGGCTGGTTGAGGAAGCTGAGACTTTCCTGGCGCGGCATGAATGCTCCGTCCCCGCCAAAAAGGTGATGCAACTCGCCGCCACTTCCGGCTGCTCCGCCTACGATTGCGAATTCGTGGCGCTGGCCATGGAATTGGACGTGCCGCTGGTTTCGACCAACGCCACGGCCCTGAAGAAATTTCCGGGGATCGCCGTCTCCCTGGAAGCCTTCGTCGCCGGCTAGGCTCGAACTCCGGCGGAGGAAACGGGACATCACGGATCGTTGAGGTTACCCCAACGCCCGGCGATTCCACCGAAAGTTCCCGCGACACGAAAATTCCTGGTCGCGGCCAGTCAGCCCCCGGCCGCTGGTTTGCGCCGGCACACTTTTTCTTGAGGTTACGGGCCGACCATGTTTCATTTTGGCAAGACACCATGAAAACGAAAACCATTTCCACCGCCATTTCACCAATCACCCGACGCACCTTTCTCCGGACCGGCTCGGTGCTGACCGCCGGCGTGGCTGCGGTCGCCACCTTGTCCGCCCGCGCGCAAACCAACAAAAACAGCAAACTGCGGATCTTTCAGATTGGGGTCGGGGGCATTGGGGGGCTTCAGCGGAACGGCTTGAAGGGCCATCCCATGGTGGAGTGGGCCGGTTTCTGCGACGTGGATCAGCGGGAGCTTGACCGGATCAAGACGGAGCACCCCGGCGCCTGGACGGTGAAGGATTACCGCGAAGGCTTTGCCAGCCACGCCGGCGATTTCGATGCGGTGATTGTGGATGTGCCCGACTTTCACCACGCCCCGATGATGCTCACGGCGCTCCAGCACAAAAAGCACATGTATGGCCAGAAGCCACTGGTGCATCAACTCGCGGAGCTGCGGATGATCCGCGACGGATTAAAGGCGCGGCCCGGGCTCGTCACCCAGATGGGCAATCAACGGGCCTGCAATACGGGGCGCATGCAAGCGGTCGAAATCCTCCGTCATAACCAGCTCGGCCGGCCGGTCGAGGCTTATGTCTGGACCGGCGCCATCGAGCGGGGCCATTATTTCGCCGACGCTTGGAGCCCGTATGCTCCGGCTCAACCAGTGCCCGCGCACCTGGATTGGAATCTGTGGCGGGGTCCCCTCAGCGTGGACCTGCCCTACAGCGAGGATCTGGCTCCGCGACGTTGGCGGGCGTTCTGGGAAACCGGCGGTGGCCAACTCGCCGACTGGGGCTGTCACCTGCTGGACCTGCTCTATTTCGCCTACGATCTGCCGTCGCCGGAGGCGGTTCTCACCAACACCATCCGACCCTCCAACACCGGTCACTCGGGGCACAACCAGAGCACCATTACTTATGCGGGCGGCGGAAAATTCGTCCGTGAAAAATTCGTCGTGCATTACAATGACAGCGGGCTGCAACCGTCGTTCGCCGCGCTGGGGCTACCGCCGATGAAGGTGGGGGCCAATCGCACCATGGTGGTATGCGACGCCGGCACATTGCTGCTGGAGGCGGACGGAAAAATTACCATTTTTAGAAAAGGGAAGGTGGTGGAGAATGAACCGTTGCCGACGGTGGAGCCGCGCAATCATTGGAAGGACTGGGCGGACAACTGTCTGGGCGCGAAAAAGCCATTATGGACACCGTTCGACATCGGCTGGCGGATCACGGAGCCGGCGTTGCTGGCCGTCAAGGCGACGCGTTTCCCGGGTCAGGAATTGCGCTGGGACGCGGCCAATTTCCGGTTTACGAACCATGATCAGGCGAACGCGGAAATTCTCTCGCGCAATTACCGCGACGGATTTGCGCCGCCGTCGGTGGCCTGAACCGGGCGGAGCCTGACACAACCCGCTCACAATCCAGCACCCCAACAAAAATGAAGACCATCGTCGCCCTCGTAGATTTCTCGGATGTAACCGCCAAGGTCATCCAGCAATGCCAGGAAATGGCCCAAGCTTTCCAGGCGAAAGTCATCTTGGTTCATGCCGTTCCTGAAATGCCCGTGATGCTGGATTTGGGGATCGTTTCTCCCACGGTGCTGGAACCCGCAACTGAAAAAAAGAAGGAGTCGGATTACACCAAATTGATCAACCTGCGCGACGCGTTGGCCAGTGGCGGGATCAGTGTCTCCGTGCATCAGTTGGAGGATGGAGATTTACAAGGCATTTATGATGAGTGCGCTCGATTAGAGGCCGATCTTATCATCGTGGGCGCCCATCATCATAGCTCACTATTCAATTGGTGGGTGGGCACCTGCACGACGGGCGTATTGAAACGGGCGCGTTGCCCGGTGCTGGTCGTGCCTTCCGACGCGGCTTGAAGGCGGGAACCAAACCCCGGCGGAACGGCACCACGAAGGGTTCGCCCCCAGTCATCGCCAGGGTGAAACACCACGGACGATGGGCGTTCGCGATTTTACCCGCGCCTCAGCTTTCCGAAATATGTGGGCCGGGGTGGGATCACTGAATGCCCATTCGGGATGGATCCCCAAATATTGGCCGGAAGGTGGTTCGCTGATTGGGCCCAAATCAAATCCTCCCCATCGGGGCTCACGAAACGAGCCAGCTCAAAATCGCCTTCTGGGTGTGCAACCGGTTTTCCGCCTCGTCAAAGATCGTTTGCGCATTCGACTCGAACGTCGCTGCGTCAATCTCCTTGCCGCGATACGCCGGCAGACAGTGCATGACCAGCACGCCCGGCCGGGCCAATTTCACCAGCCCCTCATTGATCTGATAGCCGGCGAGCTCTTTTATCCGCTGCGCGGACTCGGCCTCTTTGCCCATCGAAACCCACACATCGGTGTAGAGCACGTCCGCGCCGGTCGCTGCGGCGGCCAAGTCATCGGTGCAAACCACTTTGGCGCCATTGGGGAAGTCAAAAAAGCGGGTCCGACCCGTGGTGTAAAAATGATTCGCCCCCGCGCGCTCAAAAAGTTTCTCCGCGGGCTGGTAATTTGTGGGCGCGGCAATCCGCAATTCAAAACCCAGCTTGGCCGCCGCAAAAATCCAGGACAACGGCACGTTGCACGCGCCGTCGCCTATAAACGTGACCACCTTGCCTTGAATCGGCCCGCGGGCTTCCTGGTAGGTGAAAATATCCGTCAAAATCTGACACGGATGCTCGTCGTCGGTCAGTGCGTTCACCGTCGGAATGCCGGAATACTCGGCGAATTCGGCCACATCGCTCTGCGCAAACGTGCGGATGATCGCGCCGTGGATCATGCGGCCGAGCACGCGGGCCGTGTCCTTGATCGGTTCGCCGCGTCCCAATTGAATGTCGTTGGCGTTTAGAAACAGCGCGTGACCGCCCAGTTCGCGGACGCCGACCTCGAAGGAAACCCGCGTGCGCGTGGAAGACTTGCTGAAAATCAGCGCCCACGTCTGGCCGGCCAGCGGGTGGGCGTGGGTGGTGCGCCCGCGCTTGAACGCCGTGGCGTTTCTTAAAACCAATTCCATGTCTTCCCGCGACATGGTTTCGAGACTGAGCAGATGTTTCATGGCCGGCAATGGCTTCGGGAATCCCCCGAAATCATTTTGTTTATCAAATCCCCCCGTCCTGTCACTCCTATTTCTTCGCCTGATCCGCCGCCCGCCAGAGATACCACGCCGCGGTGGTGCGATGCGGCCGCCAGCATTCGCCGTGCGCAAGGAGTTCCTTGACCGTGGGCATCGCGGGCAATCCGTAGGCCACGCGAAAGCCCGTGCGCACGCCGAAATCGTCCGCCGGCAGCACATCCGGCCGGCCCAATTGGAACATCAGCAGCATCTCCACCGTCCACCGACCCACCCCGCGCACCTCGGTCAGGCGCAGCACAATATCGTCGTCGCCGAGCCGCGCAATCTGCCGGGAGTTGGGCACCACGCCGACGAGCGTTTTTTCCGCGAGGTCGCGGATGGCGGCGACTTTGGCGCGCGAAAAACCCGCGCCGCGCAAGGCGTCATCCGACACGGTTGCGAGGTCCTGCGCGCGCGGAAAGCGGCGGCCGGGGAATAGCGCGCGAAAGCGGCCCAAAATGGTTTCCGCCGCCTTGCCGTTGAGCTGCTGGTGCGCGACGGCCTGCACCAGCGATTGGAATGGCGAACGGCGCGATTCAGGAATGAGGCCGCACGGCCCGTGCTCGCGGATGAGCCGGCGCATCACCGGGTCATGCTTTGAAAGATGTCGGGTCGCTTCTGGAGTCATAGGGTCTGAACCCGCTCAGGCGAGTTTCTGGACGACGGACTCCACGATGGCGATGCCTTCCTCCGCTTCCTGCCGCCGCAGGTTTAACGCGGGGAGCAGGCGGATGACGTGCGTGCCCGACGGGATCGTGAGCAGTCCCGCCTCGTGCAGGCAATTTACAAATTGCAGCGACGCGGCTTTGTTCTCGGCGGCGAACGCCGGGATGTCCGCCGCCAGCTCCAGTCCAATCATGAAGCCCAGCCCGCGCACCGACTTGAGGACGCGCGGATACTGCTGGACCAGCCGGCTCAATTCCGCCTTGAGCCACTCGCCGGTGGCGTGCGCGTGGTCGGCCAGTTTGTCCCGCTCGATGACCTCGAGAATTTTCAGGGCCACCGCGCAGCCGAGCGGCGTGCCGCCGTAGGTGGTCGCGTGGGTGCCGGGGCCCAGCAAATCCTGGTGCGGTTCACGCACCCAGAAGGCACCGATGGGAAATCCGCCCCCGAGCGATTTAGCCATCGAAATGCCGTCGGGCAAAAATGATTCCGAGCCCGGCACGCCTTCGAGAATCCGCTGGAAACTCTGAAAGCGTCCGCTGCGAAAGTGGCCGCACTGCACGCTGTCCATGAGCAGGAGCAATTTCTTTTCGTCGCACAGCGCGCGCAGGCCAAGCAGGTATTCCGGGGTGGCGGGCGTGATGCCCCCCTCGCCCTGAATGCCTTCGATCAGCACGGCCACGGTCGCGGGTGAGAGGGCGGCGCGCACGGCATCGAGGTCATTGTAGGGCACATGCCGGAAGCCGGGAACCGCGGGCTCGAAACCCTGCTTCACCTTGGCCTGCCCCGTCGCGGCGAGGCCGGCCAGCGTGCGGCCATGAAAGGAGTTGTGCGCGGTAATGATTTCGTAGCGGCCTTCGGCGTGGCCGAATTTGCGCGCGACTTTGTATAAACCTTCATTCGCCTCCGCCCCGCTGTTCGAGAAAAACACCTTGCCCGGCCCGATCAAATTCACGAGCGCTTGGGCCAGCCGGCCCTGCGGTTCCGTGTAGTAGAGATTGGAAACGTGCACGAGCCGGCGCGATTGTTCAACGAGGGCCTCGGTGATCTCCGCGTTCGCATGGCCGAGCGAGCAGACCGCGATGCCGCCGCCCAGGTCCAGGTAGCGGCGTCCACCCGTGTCCCAGAGATAACTGCCGGCTCCGCGCGTGAACGCGAGATCGAAGCGGCCGTAGCTCGGGACGACATATTTTTGCAGGAGCGCCTGGATCGTCCGCGTGTCGTTGCGGATCAGCGGTGGCGGTTCGGGAACGAGGTCTTTCATTGGCTTGATTTAACCGCAGAGACGCGGAGACGCAGAGAAAAAAATGAATTCACAACACAATCTCCGTCCCCACGCCCTCGTCGGTGAAGATTTCCAGAAGGACGGCGTGCGCTACGCGGCCATCTACGAAAGAAACTTTGTCCACGCCCGCCTTGAGGGCGGCGACGGCGCTGTCCACCTTCGGGATCATGCCGTGGTCCACGATGCCGGCCTGCTTGAGCGCGTCCACTTCGCCGATCTGCAGATGGCGGATGAGCGTTTCCGGGTGCTTTGGATCGCGCAACAAGCCCGGCACGTCGCTCATGAAGACAAGCCGTTTCGCCTTGAGGGCAAGCGCGATTTGCGCGGCGGCCACGTCGGCGTTACAGTTGTAAATCCTGCCGTCCTCACCGAGGGCGGTGGGGCTGATGACGGGCGTAATGCTGCGCCGGATGCATTCGCGCAAGGGTTCGACATTCACGGCGGTCACTTCCCCGACGAAACCAATGTCAATCTTTGCGCCAGATTTTCCCGGGTCATCGAGCCACAGTTTGCGGCACTTGAAAATGTCCGCGCCGCAAAACCCGCGCGCCTTGCCGCCGAGCGATTCGATGGTTTTGACAATCTCCGGATTGATCTCTCGCGACAACACTCGGTCCACCACGTTGACCGTCGCCTCGTCGGTGACGCGCATGCCCTGGATGAAATCCGCCTTTAACCCGGCGGCATCCATCGCGCGCGTGATGGCCTTCCCGCCCCCGTGGACGACGACGGGATTGATGCCGACGGCCTCGAGGAACACGACATCGCGCGCCACGCCATTGCGTACGGCGGGATCCGGCGAGTCCATGAAGCTGCCGCCATATTTGACGACGAACGTGGCATGGCTGAACTTTTGGATGTAGGGCAACGCTTCGAGGAGCGTCGCGGCTTTGGCGATGAGGTCTTGCATGGCTAAATGAAAAACGAACTTGAGCTGGCGCGCCAGTTTTGAGTGCCGTAAATCACGCGGATGATTTCAACTTCGCCGCTGGTGACAAGGTAGAAAATCAGCCAGCGGTTGAATGGCGGCGGCAGCACACAGAATCGCACGTTGGCGAGTCGCGGGTTTTTGAGTCGCGCCGGCGGGCCGGCCTCGGGAAATTCGGAGATCCGGTCGAACATCGCGAACGCCGCGTCCAAAAACCGCCGCGCCGCCTGTGGGTTGTCCGCGCGAATCCAGCGCGCCCCTTCGATCAAGTCTTCGTCCGCTTTCGGCCGCGTGTGATAACCCCTCACGCCGCCTCCAGCGCCAGCTTGTAGATTTGCTTTTTGCGCGCCGAGGTCATCGGCTGGCCCGGACCGCTGGCCAGACCTTCCAACAGCAGCGTCTCCAGCTCCTCGCGTCCGGCAAACGCCCGCCCCAGCGGGCCGGCGGCGCGTTCCAACGAGTCCGCCAGCCGCAGCGAATGACGGATGACCTCGCTCTCGTTGTTGAAACGTCCGGTGGCGATCTGCCGCCGGATGATCTGCTTGTAGTAAGGCGTCAGCGCGTGGCTCATGCGCGACGAATCTCCGCTATTGCCAATAGAAGTCAAGCGGCGGCGGGCTGCGGCGCGGCCTTGGCGATGAGGTCCTGCATGGCCGTCAGGAATCCAGCAGTTGCAGCGCAAGCTTGGCATCTTTCAAGCGCTTTTTTGCAATTCCGTTCCCGTATTTGGGGTCTAATTGTAACGACTTGCGATAACATTTGATCGCCTCCCGGTATCGTCTCCGGGCAACCAAAACACCACCCAGGTTAGAGTAGGCCTCCTCCACGATACTGGCGGGATGCTGGATTGACTTTCGGTAGTGAGCTTCAGCCTGATTCAGCAGCCCACGCTTGAATGCTATATGACCCAGGAAAATGTGGTAATCACGTTCGGGATTGACTCGCAAAGCCCGGCGATGCCAAGCGGCTGCCCCCGGGAGGTCGCCCTTGGCCTCGGACAAGGTCCCCATTTGCTTGTAAGCCAATCCAAGTACTCGGTTGTCCCCTTTGAATAGAGAAATGGCTCGCAGCAGCATCTTTTCAGCTTGGGCATACTGCGAGAGATCCGTCTTGGCCATGGCATACCAAATCAAAGCGAACTGCTCGGTTGGGAATTGGCGGAAATGGACCTCGCACAATTCGACAACCAGAGCGGTCAAACCCTTTTCATACGCGGCAGATATCCGGTCATAGCTCTGTTTTTGTGTGATCATTTGTATTTTTGTTTTGCGTGCGCTTGGTCCACCGGACTTCGTCGAATCGGTCGCATTGCCGTGGATGAAACGACGTGTTTCTCAGCCAGATCAGCACCATGAACCAAGGCGGCTGCTTGAGCCTCCATTCTCATTTCCTCCCCTTTTCCAAAACCGGTTTGAAGTAATGAATCCGGGCGTGGCGATAGCCTTTGAGTTTGGTATCGGTCGTCAATAGCGTCAGTTTGTGGACGCGCGCGGTGGCCACGATGAGTTCGTCGGCAGGATCGCGCACCGGGAAATCCGGCAACCCCATCGCGTCCGCGACGACATCCGGCGTGATGGGCAGCACCTGGACGTGCGACGCAATCGCGCCCTTCAGCCAGACACCAAGTTCCTGTCGCAACTCGAGTTTCCCAATCTGGTGTTTCTTGCCGACTTCCCAAAGGCTGATGGCGGACAAGCCGAACTGTGCGTCGCGGCGATTAAGCAACTCCTGAATATCCTCCGGCAAAACCTCCGGCTCGTTTGCGCCAAACAGCCAGACGTTCGAGTCCAGCAGGTAGGTCACTTCATGGCCTCCCACTCCAAATTGAGCGGCTCGTCAAAATCGCGAGACATTTTAGCCGTGCCGCGCATGCAACCAAGGAAGCTTTTGGATTTCGGCTCTGGCACGACGCGGGCGAACGGTTTGCCACGCTTTATAATCTGGACGGATTCACCTTTCTCAATCCACTTGGAGAGTCGGGCAAATTCATTGCGGAGGTCGCGGATAGTCGCTGTTTTCATGGTGATACAGTTGTATCACGAGCGAAAAATGTCAACCGCCCAGAGTCGTCGGGTCGGTCACGTCGCCTTTGTTGTAGTCCACGTATTTCTCGGTCAGATCGGCGGCGTACATCACGGCGCCAGTTTGGCCAAGGTTCAGTTTGATGTGCAGATCAAATTCCGGCGGCGCGACGGCGGCGCACAGTTCCTTGAACGTCGCCTTCGTCGGCTGCCCACGCTTGAGCGAGTAAAGGATTTTGCGGCTGCCGGGCGCGCTGTATCCAATGTCCACCTTGTTTTCTACCACGGTCGCGGTACTGTACCCCAGTGCGTCAATGATGCGGCCCCAGTTCGGATCGCCACCATGCCAGCTCGTTTTGACCAGCGAACTGTTGGCCACCGCGCGCGCGGCGGCGTCGGCATCCTGAATCGTCTTCGCCCCCGTGACCCGCACGGTCACGACGCGATGGACGCCTTCGCCATCGCGCACGATCATTTTGGCGAGTTCGAGCGTCACATGATTCAGCGCGGATTGGAAAGTCTGGAGATCGCGGTGAGGCGAGGCTGCTGACGAGCCGGCTCGCGAGGACGCTCGCCCCACCAGTCGGGGATTTCTCGCCAATCCATTCGCGAGCACGAGCACGGTGTCGTTGGTGCTCATGTCGCCGTCCACCGTGATGCGGTTGAAACTATGCGCCACCGCCTCCTGCAATGCGCCCTGCAAGGTCTTCGCCTCAATCGCGGCGTCGGTGGTGATGAAGCAGAGCATCGTCGCGTGCAATCCCTGCGGCAAGGCGGCGGGCCGCACGCCCGTGGTACTCATGCCGGGCTGGATCATCCCCGCGCCTTTGCAAATCCCACCGAGGCGCGCAGTTTGGCCGCCGAGCTTGAATTCCACCGCGATTTGCTTGGACCGCGTGTCGCTGGTCATGATGGCTTCCGCCGCCTGTTCGGCGTGGGCGGGCGAGTGACCCAGCAAGGGTGCGGCGGCGCGGATGCCGGCGCGGACATTGGCCATCGGCATGTTCACGCCAATCCGTCCCGTGCTGCCGACCAGGATGTGCGCGGGTTTCAATTTGTAGTGACGGTCGGCGACCGTCGTCAGCGCGTCCGCTGTAAGCCGCGCCATTTCCAGCGCGTCTTGCATGCCCCTTTTTCCGGTGCAGGCGTTCGCATTGCCGGAGTTCACGACGATGGCCTGGGCGACGCCATGCTTCACCCGTCGTGCGCACACTTTCACGGGGGCGGCACAGATTTGGTTGGTGGTGAACATGCCGGCGACCGTCGCGGGCGTCTCGGAGACGATCAGGGCGAGGTCGCGTTTCTGGCCTTTGTTCGAGCCCTTGCCAGTGCCGAGGCGTTTGATGTCGCAGAACACGGCACTGGCGCGGAACCCCTGTGGCGCGGTGATGGAGCCTGGAATGGTTTGGAAGGCAGGTTTCATGGGTGATAAATGGCTACTGCAATAGCAAGGGTTTCCCGGTGCGAAAGCGGGAAATAACGCGATGACTATTCGCTTCGGAACGATCCCGCTGGATTTGACCGTATCATGGGGATGAAGGAACCAGTTTGATTGGTGGCTGTCAACTCTTCCGCCCGCCTACGCTGGCGGGTTCAGTTTGCGGGCCAATTTCTTGATGATTTCCACATCCTTGGTGAGTTGGTAGAGGGCTTTGATCAGCTCATCTTGAACCGCCGGGTTACCCAAGTAACCCACTGCGGGGGTCAACCGGATCAATTCCGCCGAGATGGCGTTGCAGGATTTTTTGATTTCGTTGAGGGCGGTTTCGGGTGCCATAGGTTGTTTTTTTGCTGGCGCGGAGTATGGACCAAAACCAGCGCTGGTGGAAACGCATTTCTCGGGGGGCAGCGCAGCAGGCCAAATCAAAACGTCGGCTGGCCGGTTGGCCGGTTGGTGTCTAGGGATACCCCCAATCGGTGGGTAATCGCGGTGTAAAAATTTGGGGCGGAATAATATATGTGTGTTCGACGCAGGTTTCCGCTCACGTGAAGGCCGTCGCCTGCGTCAGCAGCGCAAAGACCTTCCAGATCTTCCCCACCCGGGTAATCGCTTCGGGGGGGGCAAAATTTCAGCCGCAGCGGGCATTGAAACCGGCTCATCCGTCCGGCCAAATGAATCACCAGCAACCGGAACCGTTTCAACCGCCCGATCCTCCGGCCGCAAACCCAACCGGCGCATCGCGCTCACTATATTATAGGCGATCAGCGACAGCTTGAACCACGCGGCGTTGGCGTTGAAGTGCTGGCTGGGCAGGTGGCCGCCTCCCACAGCGTTCTTCACCTCGTCATGGACATGCTCCACCGTCCCCGCCTTCTCCCGCTGCAAATGAAAAGAAATGAACAAAACATCCTCGTTTTAATGCTTTTGGAAAACTACCCACCGATCTGCCGAACAGGGCTGCCCATTTGTGGTGTCCATTTGTGGTTGACGGATCGTTTGGATTTCGGTTTGAATCCAATTTGAATTAAATGAAACAGCCCCTGTTTTCCAATCCCGTCCTGCTATGAAAATTTCATCCACACCCTTACTTGGTCGCTCGTTGGTTTTGGTGGGCTTGGTAATCGGTTTATTCGCCAGCCTGCCGGTCCACGCCGACGTGCGGATGGTTAGCATTTTTTCCGATCACATGGTGTTGCAGGCCGGATTGAAGGGTCTTCCCATCTGGGGCACAGCCGATGAAGGCGAGGAGGTCACGGTGCAATTTCAGGGTCAGCGCGGCACCGTCAAAACCAAGGACGGTAAGTGGACCATCCGCCTGAACCCGCTCGCCGTAAGCGCGACCCCGGATGTGCTCAAAGTGTCCGGCAAGAACCGCCTGCAATTCTCCGATGTGCTCGTGGGTGAAGTCTGGATTTGCAGCGGCCAGTCCAACATGGAGCAAAACATGACCGCTGCCTTTGAACCGCAGGTGGACATTGAAAAATCCAACAACCCAAACATTCGCCTCTACACCGTTCCAAATACCAAGGCCAATGAACCCCTGGAGGATGTCAGATCCTCCTGGCTGGAATGCAAACCCCACAACGTCCGCTTCTTCTCCGCCGTCGGCTATTATTTCGGTCGCGAACTTCAAAAATCGATGGACGTGCCCGTCGGTCTGATTCACAGCTCTTGGGGTGGTTCACCCGCCGAAGTGTGGATGAGCAAGTCAGCCCTCGAAGCCAAACCCGAGTATTTGTTGGACATCGTCACGGCCTATGACGATCAGTATGCAAAATACAAGGATGCCAAGGCCAAATACGATGCGGAATCCGATGTCCTGAAGAAGAAAGGTGAGAAGCAAACCGCCACGGCCCCCGCCCCGCCATTCTGGAAGCCCTCCGAGCTCTACAACGGCATGATTACCCCCATCGCACCCTATGGCGTCAAGGGTGCCATTTGGTATCAAGGTGAATCCAATGCCGGCCGCGCCGCGCAATACCGCACGCTCTTCCCTGACATGATCAAGAACTGGCGCCAAACTTGGGGCCAGCTGGATTTCACCTTCCTGGCGGTGCAACTGGCCCCGTACATGAAGATTGAAACCGAACCGAAGGAGAGCAATTGGGCCGAGCTCCGTGAAGCGCAGATGCTCGCCACCAAAGTGTTACCGAAGGTTGGGGTGGCGGTCATCACCGACGTTGGTGATGAAAAAGACATTCATCCGAAGAAAAAAGAACCCGTGGGCGCACGGTTGGCCCTCGCCGCCCGCGGCATTGCCTATGGTCAGAAGATTGTTTATTCGGGTCCGACATACAAGAACATGAAAGTTAAGACCGATAAGGTGGCGGGCGACCGAATCATTATTACCTTTGACCATGTGGGCGGCGGCTTGGAAGCGCACGACGGCGAATTAAAGGGCTTTGCAATCTGTGGCGCCGACAAAAAATTCGTCTGGGGAAAAGCGGAAATCCTGCCGGACAACACCATCGCCGTCAGCCATCCGGACATCAAGAAACCGACCGCCGTCCGCTTCGGCTGGGCCAACTATCCCGTCGTGAACCTGTGGAACAAGGACGGATTGCCGGCTTCGCCCTTCCGCACTGACGAGCCAAAGAAATAATTTTCAGACGGGTTCAGCCGGTTAACCGGCTTTTCGGGCGATCATCACGCTGCGGTCAGCTGCGGTAGCGTGATGTTCTATTTCCACAAAGCCTCCCTCCTGCAAATAGGTGCTCATTTCACCCACGGAATAGCATTTACCTTCGGTGGAATGCATCAGGATCACCGAGTATTCCGCCACCGGCAAGGGGCCGGATTTATCCGCGTTGAGATGCGCGTCATGGATGACCATGAGCCCTCCCGGAGGCAAAGCCCGGGCCGACGCGGCAATGATCTCCTTCACCTTGGGCGTATCCCAGTCGTGCAGCACGTTGGAAATCAAATGCAGGTCGTAACCGGCCGGCAAAGGCTCGCTAAAAATGTCTCCCGCGACCACTGAAATACGATCCGCAAATCCCCGATGGGCGATGAGTTGGCGCGCAACGCCATCCACCGGCGGTTTATCGAGCACCGTTGCTTGCAGGTGGGTGTGCTCAGCCACAATCGCACAGGCATAAATCCCCGAGCCGCCGGCAATATCCAGCAGCCGGGAATGGTGACGGCAGTCCAGTCGCTTGGCCAGAGCCTGCCCCAGATAGGCCCCGCGGCAGTCCATCGCCGCCGTGAACTGCGTGGCAAATTCCACGGTTTCCATCGCCTTCGTCCATTCCTGCGCCCCCTTGGAGCTGCCCCAGTTCGCTGGCTTGCCCGTCCGCAGCACGCTCAGCAAATCGTGGCAAACCGGCCGATCTTTGAGCGATGCGTAATAAGGGCCGAGATACCACGGCGCCCCGTGCACCAAATGTTCGCGGGCCAACTCAGTCACCCGAAAAATGCCCTGCTCGCTCCGCACCAACCCAAGCGCCGTGAAGAAGGTCAGCATTACATCCGTGGGCCGCTCGGTAATCTCCAGGGTGCCGCAGACGGTCGATTTATCGGCCGGATTCTTGGAGAGCCAGGTGAAGAAATCCAACTGAACAATGGCGGTGATCAACAGGTCAACCGCATAAATACCGTCACGATAGCGGTAGATCTCCGTCGGATCCGTCTTCGGTGCCCGGGTTAAATCAAGGGGAATCATTGGGGATGGGGTTCGTCGAGTTAGAGCCGGTGGGCGCCTGACAGAATGAATGGCTGGTCCGATTTCCATCCGAGAAAGGCGGTTCAGCCTGAGGGAGAGCCTGATCTCAAAGTCCGGAACTGGGCAGTTCGTTCAACTTGGTTTTGGCGCCAAAATTGGTGAGGGTGATTTCGGCGAATTCCAGCAACTGGGGTTCGTAGCCCAGATCCAGGTTTACCATCGATTTCCCCGCCACATAATCGGCCGCCACGCGGGCGGGGATTTGCACCCGGGTCCATTTCGTGCCGGCCACGACTTCTTGCGCAATGGTCGATTCCGGCCCGTCGGGGATGCCAAAATACACCGTGAACCTCCCCTTGCCACCCTCATTCTTCGATTCAATCGTGCGCACGAAAAACGAAAGCAACACCGCGTCGCCTTCCTTGACAGGTTGCGCCGTCAACGTGCTGATTTGCGCCAGCCACGGATTCTCGGGCTGGGTCTTGACCCGCGCCCGGATGGCTTGCGTAAAGGGTTGATCCTTGACTTCGACAATTTCAAACGTCCCGAAACGGCCATTTTCTCCACCGATCAACCGGGCACTTTTGACACCACCCGCGGTCAGGATTAATTTCCATTCCGGTAGTTTCTTGTCAGCATCCGCCGCAGGAGCGTTGTGCAGGGCGACACTGATGAGCGCGACCAAACCGACACTGAAGCTGCGGCAAAGAATAGCTTTCATAGAAATGGCTAATGAACTGTGAGCCGATACAAAACCGGTTCCATGGACCTGTCAATTTCAATCACCACGAATTCCACGCTCAATCCAGTTTGCCCCCGAACGCCGTCGTGTCACCGATCAAGTCAGCCTGCATCTCCTGGGCCTCGGCCTCCCGGATGGGCAGATACTTGCCCGTCGCGGTGGCGAGCACGACATTCTGGGCATCCCGCAATTCGCCCCGTGCCACGAACAACTTGTTCCGACGGTTCTCGGTCAATTCGGCGGTGGCGATGATTTCCTCCAGCGGCCGCGCTGGCTTCAAGTAGCGGATTGAGAACTCCGCACAGTAGGCGAAGCGCCGGGTTGGCACCGCGCAGGCCCAGACCATGATTTCATCCAGCAAGGTCGCGAGAATTCCGCCGTGGACCGTGTTTCGGAAACCGATGTGCTCGGGCCGGGGACAAAACCGGGCGCGCACCAATCGCCCGTCCGTTTCAAATTTCAACCGCAAACCAATGGGGTTGGCTTCGCCGCAAACGAAGCACGAATGGGTGTGAGGCAAGAGCTGCATGGACACAGAGCGTCGGAATTTTTTCGGCCGGAGTCCAGCGGCAAAGCGTCCACCCGATAGCCACAAATAAACTGGCACGACGGGGTCGGTTCTTATTATTGATAGACAATCATTTCAAGCCAATGTCCCCGCCTGGCGCGCCGTATGGGAAGCCGGGGATCCCTCGACGATCTGCTGGATTGGCGGCGGAAATCCCGAATTTTTGTCAATAATAAGAACCAACCCCTTGTCGACCCCTTGTTAATAAGAACCCCTTTTGGTCCGCCCGGTCCTGTCCTCGCCGCGGGGCCGTTTTGGCCGACCGGCGAATCTGCTGGTAACGCCGGGGGTGTTTCTGGCGTCATCTCGGGAATGAATCGGTATCAGTTATTGTTGATCGGGACCATTTCCCTGGCCGTCAGCCTGTTTGCCCAGGAACAATCAGGAACTGACACTCCGGCCGCGCGCGTAACCGCCCGCAGCTATGAAAGGATTTTCAAAGCCCTCGACAAAAACGGCGATGGCAAATTGACCCGTGAGGAGAGCGGGGGCGCGACGTGGTTCGACCGATTCGACCTCAATCACGACGGAGTGGTAACCCTCGAGGAAACGCGCCTCGTCGCCGCCCAGCAACCCCGCCGCGGCGGCCTGGCGGGTGGGCGGGCGTTGCCCGGCCAACCCGAGGGAGAGACTGCGCCGGCCGACGATTCTCCCCGCCAGGGGCCGAAAGTGCTCAAGGCTACCGATCGTGACGTGGGCCGCCTCATGCCTGATTTGAGTTTCACTGATCTCAACGGCCAGTCGGGAAAACTTTCCGATTACAAATCCAGCAAGGCGCTCGTCATCGCGCTCACGAGCACCAGTTGCCCGCTCACCAAGAAATACGCACCGACCCTCGCCCGGCTCGAAAAGGAATTTTCGGCGAAGGGCGTCGTGTTCTTGCTGGTGAACCCGACGGCGACCGATTCCCTCGACAGCATCAAGACGGTGCGGCAGGACAATGGTCTGGCCAGTCGCTACGTGCACGACCGCGACGGCAAGTTCGTTGGCGCGCTCGGTGCGCAGACGACGACGGAAGTGTTCGTGCTCGATGCCGCGCGCACGCTCGCCTTTCGCGGCGCGGTGGACGACCAGTATGGTTTGGGTTATTCGCTGGCGGCACCGCGCCAGAATTACCTGAAAGACGCGCTCGCGGCCGTGCTCGCGGGCCACGCCCCGACCGTGGCCGCGACCGAGGCACCCGGCTGCGCGCTGGAACACGAAAAATCCACGCGCCCGCTCGCGAAAGACATCACCTATCACAACCGCATTTCCCGCCTAGTCCAGAACAACTGCCTCGAATGTCACTGCACCGGCGGCGTGGCGCCGTTCAGCATGGCGACCTACGCGGACCTAAAATCGCACGCCGGCATGATCCGCAAGCAGGTCGAACGCGGTGCGATGCCGCCGTGGTTCGCCGCACCCGCCCAGGCCTGGGAGCGGTCGCATTGGGCCAACGATCGCTCGCTTGCCGCGGCCGACAAGGCCGACCTGCTCGCGTGGCTTGCCAGCGACAAACCGTTGGGTAATCCCGCTGAGGCGCCGTTGGCGCGCACTTTTCCCACGGGCTGGCAAATCGGCCAACCGGATCTGGTGTTGCAACTGCCGCGCCCCGTCCCGGTCAAAGCCACCGGCGTGATGCCGTATCAAACGCTCACCGCCGAAACCACTCTCACCGAGGACAAATGGGTGCGGGCCTACGAGGTCCAGCCGACCGCGCGGGAGGTCGTCCATCACGTCATCGTCAAGGTTCATGAGCGGGGCGCGAAATCCCGCGGTGGCACCGACGGCAACGCGGCGGACGAGCGGGAGGGTTTCTTTGCGGTCTATGTCCCGGGCAACAGCCACGCCACTTTTCCCGACGGGTTTGCGAAGAAACTTCCGGCGGGTGCGACCGTGAGTTTTCAAATTCACTATACTCCCAACGGCAAAGCCACGTCGGATCAGATGAGGCTCGGCCTGGTATTCGCCCAGGAACCACCGCGCCACACCCTGCATGTCACCGGCCTGGTGAACGCCGCCTTCAATATTCCACCCGGTGCAGCCAGCCACGAAGTCACCACCCACATCCGGCTCCCCTTCGATGCCACCTTGACCGGTTTCATGCCGCACCTGCACGTGCGTGGCAAGGCGGCGCGCTACGAAGCGACGCTGTCCGATGGCACGAAGAAATTGCTGCTCGACGTGCCCCACTACGATTTCAACTGGCAGTTGCACTACCAGTTCGCCGAGCCGATGACGCTTCCGCAGGGCACCACGCTCACCTTCACCGCATGGTATGACAACAGTGCGAAGAACCCGGCCAACCCCGACCCCACGAAAGCGGTGCGCTGGGGCCCGCAGACTTACGACGAAATGATGCTGGGCTATGTGGAATATTTTGTTCCCGCGCAAAAGGCGTTGGCCCAAGCCAGCGGCGGCAAGAAGTGAGCTTTTTCAGGTGGTATGAAAAACTTAGCCCCCTTATATTTGACGCTCCTTGGCGTTCTGTGCGGTGACGCCGTCGCTGCGGACTACTGGCCTCAATTTCGTGGTCCCGGTGCGGCCGGCGTCAGCACGAACGCCACTCTGCCCGACAAATGGTCAACCACCGAGAACGTGGCGTGGAAGACCGACGTCGCAGGGCGGGCGTGGTCGTCGCCCATTGTTTGGGGTAATCGCATTTTCCTCACGACCGTCGTGAATCTCGGCGAATCCGAACCCCCAAAAAAGGGTCTCTACTTTGGAGGCAATCGGCCTGAACCCTCGAAGTCCGAGTATCTCTGGAAAGTGCTCTGCCTCGACCTCGAGACGGGAAAGGTGCAGTGGGAGAAGATCGTTCACCGGGGCGCGCCGCAGACGGCGATTCACCTCAAGAGCAGCTACGGCGCAGAAACGCCGGTGACGGATGGCGAGCGTGTCTATGCCTACTTTGGAAACGTGGGCGTGTTCGCACTGACCCTCGACGGCAAGGAGGCCTGGTCACAGCGCTTCGAGCCACGCGCCATGCGCTACGGCTGGGGGACAGCGTCCTCGCCGGTGCTCCACGGCGGGCGGTTATTCATCGTGAACGACAACGATGACCACGCCGAAATGCTGGCCTTGGAGGCGAAAAGCGGCCGACCGCTCTGGCGCGTGGACCGCGACGAGAAGAGCAATTGGGTGACGCCCTTCATCTGGGAGAATGGCCGGCGGACCGAGCTTGTGACTGCCGGCACCCGCGCCGTTCGCAGCTATGACCTCGATGGCAAACTGCTCTGGTCATTGCGCGGCATGTCGAGCATTGCCATCCCGACGCCGTTCGCGGGCGCGGGCCTGCTCTTTGTCAGTTCCGGTTATGTGGGCGATAAACTGCGTCCGCTCTACGCAGTGCGCTCCGGCGCGACTGGTGACATCACGCTGAAGCCCGACGAGACGAGCAATGAGTTCATCGCGTGGTCAAATCCGACCGCCGGCCCCTACAATCCTTCGCCGCTTTATTATGACGGCCGCGTCTATGTGCTCCAGGACCGTGGCTTGGTGAGTTGTTTCGAGGCGAAGACGGGCAAGGTGTTTTACGAACGCGAGCGGCTTCCCAACGGCCTGGCCTTCACCACGTCGCCGTGGGCGGCGGGCGGAAAGATTTTCTGCCTGAACGAAGACGGCGTCTGTTTCGTGCTGCGCGCGGGCGACAAATTCGAGTTGCTGCACACGAACAAACTTGCCGACGACGACATGTGCATGGCCACGCCCGCGCTCGCCGGCGACCGCCTCCTCATCCGCACGGCGGCGCGGCTCTATTGCTTGCGCACACCGGCGAAACATTGATCAGTGGAAACCACCCCCGCAGTCAGCCCCGTCGCGTTTGGAGACTCGTTCTTCAAACCTCTCGACGGGCGATTGAATCGGGCTGAAGCGAAGGCACTGGTTAAACCCTCGGAACAGGCACGGAAAACATTCCCTGTAACTATTCCGATGGATCCGGCGTCGTTTGAAGTAGCATCAATAATAAACCTATGAAACCGGTTTACCAAAGAAGTGGCGCACCCATCCAATCGTGGGGAGTTGCGCTCGCGATTACGGTGTCCTCGAGTGTCCTCGCGGTCAAGGTCGTGGAGGCCGCCAGCAAGGCCCCCGCCGGCAAGGCGGCTTCGCCAGCCCAAATCCAGAACCGTCTCGAGGCCGGATTCAAACTCCTCGACACGAACCAAGACGGGAAGATTGACCGGAAGGAGTTCGGTCGCATCACGGAGATTTCACCCAAGCTAAAGAACAATTCCGACGGCGCGGATTACATCTTCGGAATGCTGGACAAGAACGGGGATGAAAAGCTCACCTTCGAGGAATACAAGGGCATCGTGCTCATTCAAGCCATGGCGGCCCAGGCCAGGATGGACGGCACCGCGCTGCCTCCGGCGGCCGTTGCCAAAACCACCAAGACCACGGTGACGACCAGCGCTCCGGCGCAGCCCCTGACGCCGGCCGAAACGGAGTTTTTCGAGAAAAAGATTCGCCCGGTGCTCGCGGACAAATGTTACCAGTGCCACTCCGCCGAGGCCGACAAAGTGAAGGGCGGCCTGCTCGTGGACACCCGCGACGGCATCCGCAACTCGGGCGACACCGGGCACGCCATTGTGCCAGGCGACGTGAAATCGAGTCTGCTCCTCAAGGCGATCCGTTACGAGGATTCTGAACTCGCCATGCCGCCGAAGAAAGCAGGCGGCAAACTGCCGGAGGCGGTGCTTGCGGATTTCGAAAAATGGGTGGCCATGGGCGCGCCGGATCCGCGGGAGGGCCGGGCGAAAAACGCCAGCGCGTTGAACGTCGAAAAAGGCCGTGACCATTGGGCTTTCCAGCTTCCCAAACGCGCTCCCGCCCCGCGGCCCAAGAATGCCAGCTGGGCGCGCAACGACATTGACAAATTTATCCTCGCGAACTTGGAGGCCCAGAAACTCACGCCCGTCGGCGACGCGGATAAACCCACTTTGCTGCGCCGGATTTACTTTGACCTCATCGGGCTGCCGCCGACGCCGGAGGAAATGGCGGCGTTCCTGAAGGACAAGGATTCGAAGGCGTTTGAGAAGGTCGTGGACCAGTTGCTGGCGTCGCCGCAATTCGGTGAGCGCTGGGGCCGTCACTGGCTGGACGTGGCGCGGTACGCGGAGTCGAGCGGCAAAGAGGTCAACATCGTTTATCCGCACGCATGGCGTTATCGCGACTGGGTGATCAAGGCATTCAACGAGGACAAACCTTACGACCTTTTCCTGAAGGAACAATTGGCGGGCGACTTGTTGCCGGCCCGGAACGATAACGAGAAAGCCGAGCACCTGGTCGCCACCGGTCTGCTCGCCATCGGGCCGAAGTCGCATAACTCGCGCGATTTTCGCCAGTTCCAGTTGGATGTGGCCGATGAACAGATCGATGCTGTGAGCCAGGGGATGCTGGGCCTCACGGTGGCGTGCGCACGGTGCCACGACCACAAGTTTGATCCCGTACCGCAGTCGGATTATTACGCGCTGGCCGGCATTTTTCTGAGCACCGAGACGCGTTTTGGCACTCCGCGCTTTGTGCAAAATGTTCAAACGGCACCGCTCAACATGCTGCCGGAGAAGGCCGAGGCCACCGACGCTCCGCCGCCAACACCCCAGCAGATGGAGTTCATCAAGCGCCAGTTGGAAACTGCAAAAAAAGAGCGCGATGAGATTTTAGCGGAAGCGAAGGGAAGCAAGGATCGCCAGTTTTTTGCCAATCCGAAATTCCTCCGCAGCAGCACCCAGATTGCGATCCTGGAAAAGATCCTGGGCCGCAATGACGAACAGGGCAAGCCGCTTCACTTCGCGATGGGCGTGCAGGACAAAACACTGCCGCGCGACGCCCAATTGCTCCAGCGCGGCGAACTCGACAAACCCCAGGACACTGTCCCGCGCGGTTTTGTGGAGGTGATCGCCCCGAGCGACAAATCAAAATCGCAGATTTCCTCGGGCAGTGGCCGCGTCGAACTCGCGAACTGGATTGCCTCGCCCGAGAATCCGCTCACCGCGCGGGTGATGGCAAATCGCGTCTGGCTCTCACTCTTTGACAAGGGCCTGGTGCCGACGCCGGACAATTTCGGCACCACCGGTCAGCCGCCGACGAACCAGCCCTTGCTCGATGCGCTCGCCATCTCGTTCGTCGAGAACGGCTGGTCGATCAAGAAACTTGTGAAGCAGGTGGTGATGAGTCACACCTATCAGCTGGCGTCCGATTATCAAGAGGCCAACTACGCCGTGGACCCGGAGAACAACGGTCATTGGCGCATGAGCAAACGTCGGCTGGATGCGGAAGCCATTCGCGATGGCATGCTGGCGGTGGCCGGCATCCTCGATCTCACCCCCCCGAAGGGATCGCCGGTCGCGAACAGCGAGGGTCCGGTGCAGCAACTGCTGCGGCCGACGCCTGGTTTTGGCGGCGGTGGGCCGGGGGCGCGCCTGCGCGGCGCGGGGGGCGGCGAAGCCGCCAACCCGCTCAACGCGGATCGCAGCTGCCGTTCGGTTTATCTCCCCATCGTGCGCGACCACGTGCCCGATGCCCTCGCGGTGTTTGACTTCGCCGAGCCCAGCCTCGTCGTGGGGAATCGCGAGGACACCACGGTGCCGTCGCAGGCCTTGTTCCTGATGAACAGCAGCACCGTGCAGAAGCTTGCGGAAGCGATGGCCGCGCGCCTGGTGAAAACGAAGGCCACCGGCACCGAGCTCGCGAAGAAGGCGTTTGAACTCGCCTACTCGCGTCCGCCGACGCCGACGGAAATTGAAGCCACCACGTTTTTCTTCAGCCGTTTCAACGACGCCGAAGCGAAGAATTTTCCCGACAAAACCAAGCTGAGCTTCGCGGGGCTGACTGCTTTCTGCCAGGCGCTGCTCGGGAGCGCGGAGTTTCGTTATTTGAACTAAAGACAAACCACGAATGGACACGAATCGACACGAATGGAATTGCCGGTGGACGCCTTCTGATTGGTGTTTATTCGTGTCCATTCGTGGTTGTTCCCAATCGGAAAGCTTATGAACACGTTCAATCCTTACCTTTACTCGCGCCGGGATGCGCTTAAAACGATGTGGGCCGGGTTCGGTTATACCGCTTTCGCCGGTTTGGCCGCCCAGGCTGCCGCGAAGGAAACCGCCGCCAAGAAAGGGCCGCTCGACGCGAAGCCGACCCATTTTCCGGCCCGGGCCAAACACGTCATCTTTCTGTGCATGAGCGGCGGGCCATCGCATGTGGACACGTTTGATTACAAACCCGAACTGCAGAAGAACGACGGCAAGAGCGTGGCCAACCGCAACCGCGGCGGGTACGCCAAGCTGCTCGCCTCGCCGTGGAAGTTTTCGCAACAGGGCAAGAGCGGGCTGTGGATTTCGGAGCTTTTCCCGGAAGTGGCCAAACACGCGGACGACCTGACGCTCATCCGCTCGATGCAGACCGATGTGCCGGCGCACCCGCAGGCCTTCCTGCAAATGCACACCGGATCGTTTCAGTTCG
>JAYTXL010000151.1:0-2388 GCA_043742955.1 Verrucomicrobiota bacterium
AGGCACCGGTGGCGGGAGCAACGCAAAAATGAACATGAACATTCTACGAGCTAAACATCTGGGTATGTGCTTCGGCGTGCGGGACGCCATCGCACTGGCATTGAAGCACGCCGACGAAACCCCGCTCACCATCCTGGGCGACCTCGTCCACAACGAAACCGTCCTCACGGCTCTCCGCGCACGGGGCATTCGGATCGAACAAGACGCGACCAGCGTCGCCACGCAAACCGTAATGGTCACCGCGCACGGTGCCTCCGACCGTGCCTTGCACGCGGTGCGTGCGCGCGGCCTGACGGTGCTGGAGGCGACCTGTCCGCTGGTCCATTTCGCACATCATTCTGTCGCCAAACTCGCGCGCGCGGGTTTTCATCCGGTCATCATCGGCCAGCGCGACCATGTCGAAGTGCGTGGCCTGACGGAGGATCTGGCAGACTGCGACGTGGTGCTTGCCGAGACGGACGTGCTGAATTTGCGCGAACGCCTGCGGTTCGGTGTCGCTGCGCAAACCACCCAGCCCATCGACAAGGTCTGCTGGCTGGTGCAGTTGATCCGTGAACGCTTTCCGCAATCAGAGGTCCGCTTCATCGACACCGTGTGCCAACCGACCAAGCAGCGCCAGTCGGCCGCGGTGGAATTGGCGCAGCAATCGGATGTCGTCATCGTCATCGGTGGAAACCACAGCAACAACACCCGCGAACTCGTCAACACCTGCCGGCAACACTGCGTCCGGGTGTATCATGTGCAAACTGCGACAGACTTGCGGCCGGAATGGTTTTCAGGAGCCGAAACCGTCGGACTCACGGCCGGAACTTCCACGCCCGATGAACTGGTGGATGAAGTGGAACAATCGCTTGCCCAATTGGGCCGAATCAAGCAAGCCGCCTAAGTGTTGTAAAATATTCATGAACACCACGCTTCAGCAAACTACACCCGAACAACTCACCCTTCCCACGGCTGCCCATGGCCTTGTGATCGCCGCCGTTCCGACACGATCCGCCACCCCGCCTTGGACCCCGTTCCTGGTGGTGGCATTTTATGCGCTCGCCATGGGCTGGGTGGAATCTGCGGTCGTCTTCTATATGCGCACGATGATTAACCGACTCGTGCCCTACCAGCCAAACCCCTTGCCGTTCGCCAGTGGATTTGGCCTCGCAGAAATCATCCGTGAAGCCGCCACAATGATCATGCTGCTCACGGTCGGCTGGCTCGCCGGACGCACCTGGCGGAGCCGGCTTGGCTTCACGCTGCTTGCCTTCGGCATCTGGGACATCGCCTATTACATTTGGCTCATTCCCCTCACGGGCTGGCCGAGATCCCTCACGGATTGGGACATCCTTTTCCTCATTCCGTTGCCCTGGTGGGGGCCGGTGTGGGCACCGGTCTCGATTGCGACGCTGATGATTGTCTTTGGTGTTACCGTGGCCCGGCACGATTCCGCCGGACATCCGCTCTGGCCCGGCCGCGCCACGACCCGGCTCGGTCTGTTGGGGGGACTCATCGCCCTTTACGTTTTTACCTCCGACGCGCTGCTGGTTCTCGCCGGTGGCGGCAGCGTGATCCAATTGCGCGACCTGCTCCCGCAATGGTTCAACTGGCCCCTGTTCCTGATCGCCCTCGCCCTCATCGCCGCGCCGGTCGCCGACGTGGTCCGCAATGTGCGAAGGCGGAACACGTGGTCTCAGGCTCCCGCCCGCCACCACCGCAGGGAGTCCCGGTGACCACAGCGAGCCTCAAATGCGCGATGCATCCGCTGCGCTTCGGCGATTTCCTCCGCGGGGACACGGCGACAATGGAGTCGTGGCTGCTGCATTTCAACGCGCGCCGATTGGCGTGGTGCGTCGGGGTGATCGTGCTGGGCGCGGGAATTTTTGGCGCCACCGTGGGCATTTGGCGTTCGCCAATGCAGGCGCTCTACACGGCGGTCAAACTCCCACTCATCCTTCTGCTGGCCACGCTGGGCAACGCATTGCTCAACGGCATGCTCGCTCCCTTGCTCGGCCTCAACCTTGGCTTCCGCCAGTCGCTGCAAGCCATCCTCCTCAGTTTCACGGTGGCGGCGACGATCCTTGGCTCGTTCGCGCCGCTGATGTTGTTCCTGGTCTGGAACGCGCCGCCGCTCGATCTCGCCTCGCCGCACGGGACGACGGCCTACGAAAGCGTGCTGCTCGTCAAGGTCGCGGCCATCGCTCTGGCCGGCCTGGTGGCCAATGTGCGACTGTTACAACTGCTCGGACATTTTGGCGGGGCAGTTGCCGCGCGGCAAGTGCTGCTGACGTGGCTGGCGGGAAACCTGTTTCTCGGCGCACAGCTTTCCTGGAACCTCCGCCCTTTCATTGGCGCGCCGGAGCTTGCAGTCGCATTTCTCCGCCCGAACGCCTTCGAGGGAAA
>JAYTXL010000152.1:0-25693 GCA_043742955.1 Verrucomicrobiota bacterium
ATGGGAGCTTTTGGATCGCGGCGAACTACACCTGGTCAGAAAAAATCCGCAACCTCCCAGAACCCGTCAGCGTGCTCAAAAAGACTAACACACTGTCAATGCTTCATCGGAGTCACCAAAGTTGACGGGAGCCAATGTTTTCGCGGCGGAGCCGCGACCTAAACCCGGGTTTTTCATGCCGTTTATGAAAAATCCGGGTTAGCCCACGGCGTGAGCCGTGGGTTCAAGGTCCGAGTTATCAGGAGCCCCCGCAGGGGCGACAGAAGTGATCGATTCAAAATAGCCTTCTGTCGCTGCTCCGCAGCTTATGCGTATCCATCCTCCGACCCACGGCCCACGCCGTGGGCTACCTTCTGCCGCAACTCCGTTGCTGACCAACTGGAACTGGTGTGGATTCCCTTGCCGGAAATTGAGATGCGTCCTGCTCGCGGCATTGCGCTTTTAGTTTTTGACAAACCGCAGACACCTTCGCTTAATGCGTTTACTAAACTTAAGCCATGCCCGAACCCAGCCTCAAGACCACGGTGGTCGGCAGTTATCCGGTGCCCTCGTGGCTCACGGCATTTCCCTCCAGCGCCAGTTTGCGCGATGCGATCCTGGTGGTGCTCAAGACCCAGGAACTCGCCGGTTTGGACGTGCTGGCGGACGGCGAGCTGTCCCGGTTTAACGTCAACCATCCCGAAACCAACGGGATGATCGAGTATTTCACGCGGCCGCTCGCGGGCGTTCAGACCGCGCTGACGCGCGAAGAACTCCTGGCCTTTCGCCAGCAAAGCCGCACGTCGTGGCGCACGCAACCGGCGGGCATCGTGCGGGGCAAAATTTCCGCAGGCACGCTGAACCTTCCCGCCGCCTGGGAAGCCATCAAGGGGCTGACCGGCAAACCGATGAAGTTCACGGTCACCTCCCCCTACATGCTGGCCAAGACGCTGTTCGACCAGCACTACCATGATGTGCGCGTGCTGGCCATGGATCTGGCCGAAGTCTTGCGCCGACAGGTGGCGGAGATCGATGCGGCGGTGGTGCAGGTGGATGAAGCGCATTTGACCGGCCACTCCGAGGATGCCACCTGGGCGCACGAACCGATCAACCATGTGTTGCAGGCTGTCCGGGGTGAAAAAGCCGTGCATCTCTGCTTTGGAAACTACGGGGGCCAATCCATTCAAAAAGGATTCTGGCGCGAGCTGCTGCCGTTCCTCAACGCGCTGCGCGTGGACCATTACGTCCTGGAATTTGCCCGGCGCGGCTACGATGAACTGCCGGTGTTCAAAGAACTGCGGCCGGAAATTGCGCTGGGCATTGGCGTCATTGACATCAAGGATAACGAAGTGGAAACTCCCGACACCGTGGCCGGGCGCATTGAACAGGCGGTGAAAACACTCGGTGCGGCGCGCGTGCAATGGGTGCATCCCGACTGCGGCTTCTGGATGCTCCCGCGCACGGTGGCGGACCGCAAAATGACCTCGCTGGTGGTCGGCAGAAATCTATTTTTAGGAACCAAACCCAACCCTATATGAACAACATCGATCTGAATGGTAAAACCGCAATCATCACAGGTGGCGCACGCGGTATCGGCTTCGCCATCGCCCAACGGCTGCTCGCTTCCGGAGCGCGCTGCAGTTTGTGGGACAAGGACGGTGAAGCGCTGGAAGCCGCTGCCACGGCGCTGACCGGCAAGGGCGGCGTACATACCTCGATTGTAGACCTCACCGACCCGGAGGCCGTCCTGTTGGCGGTCGGCGCGGAGATCAAGCAATACGGCACCATCGATATTCTGGTCAACAATGCCGGGATCGCGGGAGTAAACAAAAAGACCTGGGAATTCACGCCCGAGGAATGGCGCGTGGTGGTGGAGGTGGACTTGAACGCTGTGTTTTACGTCTGCCGGGCCGTGGTGCCGCGCATGATCACAGGCGGGTATGGCCGGATTGTGAACATTGCTTCCATCGCTGGCAAGGAGGGTAATCCCAACGCCTCGCATTACAGCGCCGCGAAGGCCGGCGTGGTCGCGCTGACCAAGTCACTCGGCAAGGAGCTCGCGCAAGCCGGCGTGATCGTCAACTGCGTGACGCCAGCCGTGATCGAGACCGACATCCTCAAACAATGCTCCCAGCAGCACATCGACTATATGCTTTCAAAAATCCCGATGGGGCGCTTCGGACGGGCGGACGAAGCGGCCGCCCTGGTGGCGTGGCTGTGTTCGGCGGACTGTTCGTTCAGCACGGGCGCAGTGTATGATCTTTCCGGCGGGCGGGCGACCTATTGAGCGAAATCCCCGGCCGATTGTCGAAGGATACACGCGCGCTCAGACGGGCAGCTGAGGTGTGGTTGTTCAGAAGATTTTAGGGCTAGAAAATGACGCTATGAAACGATTTGTTTGCCTCCTGCGCCGGGCTCTTGGCTGGCGCGCGCTGATGCCCGCCCTGGTTGCCTTCGCAAGTGCCCACGCGACCACCGCCGCCGAAACCAAAGTGGACGAACTGCTGTCCGAGGCCCGCAGCGCCTATAAGAAGGGTGACCAAGCCGAGGCCCTGGCGTTGACCTCCAAAGCCATTGCCGCCGAACCAAAAAATGAGCGGGCTTACTTTCTGCGGGCTTCGCTCCATGAAGCCAACCAACGCCACGAAAAAGCGATCGCCGACTACGATCAATTTTTGAAACTCAAACCCGAGGTTCCGGAGGCCTGGCAGCGCCGTGGGACCGAGCATTTCAAGCTGGGCCATTTCGAACAATCCATTGCCGACTTCGACAAATTCATCGCGCTGGTCCCGGCTCAGGAACCGCATCATTGGCAGCGCGGCATTGCCTATTACTACGCCGGACGCTTCGCCGACGGGCGCCGCCAATTTGAAACGCACCAGACCGTGAATCCCAACGACGTCGAAAACGCCGTTTGGCATTTTCTCTGTGTGGCCCGGCAGGCCGGTGTGGAAAAGGCCCGTGCCGCCCTGATCCCGATCCAGGGGGATGGCCGGGTGCCGATGATGGAAGTCCATGCGCTCTTTGGCGGCAAGGCCAAGCCCGAAGACGTGCTGGCCGCCGCGCAAGCCGGCAATCCATCCGCCGCCGAACTGTATCAACGGAAGTTTTTTGCGCACTTGTATCTGGGTTTGTATTACGAGGCGCTCGGCAACGAGAAGCTCACCCGGGAACACATCTTCAAGTCGGCGGGAGAATTCAAGAGCGACCACTACATGGGTGAGGTGGCGCGAATCCATGCCGAGGTGCTGCGCAAACCAGTCATCCTAAAAAAGCCGGGTGGAAAATAGTTTCCCCCTATTTGAATTCATTTTAATCCAGCTTCATGAACGCCGACCAGGCCAACCCGAAGCCATCGCCACCCTGGGTCAGAGTCTTGTTTGGCCGCAATCCGCGCTGGACCCTCATCCGCCTGCTGTTGCTGGTCAGCACGTCGTTCCTGGTGTTCAATTACGCGTTGATTCCCATCCGCGTCACCGGGGTGAGCATGTGGCCGACATACAAGGATGGCCGCTTCAATTTCATTAATCTTCTTTCGTACCGGTGGAAGAAACCTCAGCGCGGTGAAATTGTTGTGGTTCATGTGGACGGAAAAACTGACCGCTTGTTGAAGCGGATCATCGGCCTGCCGGGTGAGGTGATCAGCATCGTGGACGGGCAAGTGTTCATCAACGGCCAACCCTTGGAGGAGCCTTATGTGAAGGCCCGCATGGCCTGGAAGATACCGGCGTTCCGACTGGATGATGACAAATACTATGTCATCGGCGACAATCGGGACATGGGACAGCGGCGACATGATTTTGGCATTTGCCGTGACCACGAGATCGTTGGCCGCGTGCTGTTCTAGGCCGGAACCATGCAGCCGGAAGAGTGTCTAACCACGGATGTACACGGATTGCGCCGAATAAAAATTCTTCATCCCAACCCGCATCCATGTTTAGCTGGGGCGCATTGATTTAATGAACGCGCCGCACTCACACCTTAAAGACCTCGATTACTCGGTGGTTCAACAGTGCATGCACTGCGGTCTGTGCCTGCCGACCTGCCCGACCTACGACGCCACCAAGCTGGAACGCAATAGTCCGCGCGGGCGCATTTCGCTCATGCGCGCGGTTGCCGATGGACGGCTGGAGGCCACCACGGCCTTCGCTGAGGAAATGTATTTTTGCCTCGGCTGCCTGGCCTGCATGACCGCCTGCCCCGCCGGCGTGAACTATGCCGAGTTGTTTGAGCACGCCCGCGCCGAAGCGGAACAGAGCGGCGTGCTCGATTCACCCAAGCGCGGACTCATCCGCGGATTCACGCTGCGCTGGCTGTTCATGGACTTGAACCGGCTGCACGTGCTCGGCCTGGCCATGCGGTTGTATCAGCAGCTCGGTCTGCAAACATTCGTGCGCCGGTGCGGCGTCATGAAGCTCATGCCCCGGCGGCTGCAGGAACTCGAGGCCATGACGCCGCCGATCCAGCTGAAATTTTCCGCCGACTTGATCGAGCCGATTACCCCGGCGGTGGGCCCGAAGAAATATCGGGTCGCCATGCTAACCGGCTGCGCCCAAGACTTGATCTTCAGCGATGTGAACCGTGACACCGTCGAAGTGCTGGCACGGAATGGTTGCGAGGTGATCACCCCGGCGGAGCAACTCTGCTGCGGGTCCCTCCACGCCCACAACGGCGAATGGGAGCTGGCCCAGCGGCTCGCGCGAAAAAACATCGACCAATTCCCGCCCGATCAATTTGACGCCATCATCACGAATGCCGGCGGCTGCGGCTCGCACCTCAAGCATTATGCCAAATTGCTCGCAGGCGAACCGCTTTACGAAAAGCGCGCGCACCTGTGGGATCAGAAAGTGAAAGACATTCATGAATGGCTGGGGCAGATCGGGCTGACTCCCCCCACGGGAACCGGTGCGCCGCAGGTCGTCACTTACCATGAAAGCTGTCACCTCTGTCATGGCCAGAAAATCACGACGCAACCGCGACAGCTGCTGCGGGCAATTCCCGGTGTAAAACTGGTGGAGTTGCCCGAGGCGAATTGGTGCTGTGGCAGTGCCGGGATTTATAATATTACGCAGCCCGAGATGGCGAATGAGCTCTTGGAAAGAAAGCTGAAGCACATAAAAACCACCCGGGCAGGTGTGGTGGCCACCGGCAATCCCGGCTGTCTCCTGCAACTCGTCAACGGCGCGGCCCAACAAAACATTCCCCTGCGCGTCGCCCATCCGGTCACGCTGCTGGCAGAGGCCTACCGGCAAGACCAATGATTCCTGCCCCAGCGCAACGCCACCAGTTCACCGACCTTGTTTCAGGCCTGGTCAGGCTCGCAGTTCAAAATGTTCCCTGATTGATCATTCACCCTCATGCGTTCCAAAGCCGAAATCTGCTCGCTCCTCACGCACCCCGGCGTCATTGCCGTGGTGCGGATGGAAAACACCGACTTGGTTCTGCCCGTATGCGAGGCGATGGTGGCCGGCGGGGTCATCGCCCTGGAAATCACCCTGACCATCCCGGGAGCACTCGCGGCGATCCGCGAAACCAGCCGCCATTTTGGATCCCGCGCTGTGGTCGGCGCGGGCACTGTGTTGAATGCGGCGGACGGTCAGGCGGCTTTGAGCGCCGGTGCCGAATTTGTCGTGAGCCCCATTTCCAAACCAGAGATTGTCACGGTCGCCCAGGCGGCGGATCGTCCGGCCATGCTGGGAGCCTATACCCCCACCGAGGCACAATCGGCTTACGAAGCGGGTGCGGATTTCATCAAAATTTTTCCAGCGGACAATTTGGGCCCCGGTTACATCAAGCTGCTGCGCGCCCCGCTGCCCCATCTGCGGATTATCCCCACGGGCATCGCGAAGGCGGACGACGTGCCCGCCTTCATCAAGGCGGGTTGCGTCGCGGTGGGCTTGGGTTCCCTGCTCGTTTCCCTGCCGGACGCCCGCAGCGGCAACTGGCCGGAATTGACGCGGCGCGCCCGGGCATTCGTGGAAGCCGTCCGGATAGCCCGCTCAGCTGGCAGTTAAAATCGGCTGCCGAATTTGTCGAATTCGATAAAATCGCGGCGCACTGCCAGTGGGGGGAGTGGGGTCGGTAACAGTCAGCACCGCACCGTCCGCCACCACCGAGGTCAGCAGCGTCCAGTTCACTAAATCAGTCGAGACATCCACCTCATACTTCTCCCCTGGAACAGCGCTCCAAATAAAAGTGGCATTGGACTCGCCCACCTGGATCGGATCGACCGCTAGCCTGATGCCATTGGGACTGAGAAACAGGGCGCCCTCGGGCTCCACGCTGGGAACTGAGGCTCCGATGGAAAAAGTCAAATCAACCCGCTCCGTGCTGATCACGGTGGCATACCAATCCCCGCTGATGTCCGATTCTCCGCGCGTCAGGATGAGTTGCTGGATGGAAGCCGCACCCCCAATTTTCTGCAAACCGGTAAACTCATGATCATGCAGTGTGGCCGTGGGTAAATCTCCCCGGCGCAAAACCAACTTTCCAAATCCGGAGAAATTGGCGGATTCGAAAAGCACCCGCGTCTGCTCTGGGTCCACGTGGAACCGATAATAATTGTGGCACGGCCGCTCACTGCCGCTGACCCCGACGCCAGCCACCAAATCCACCACGTTCGTCGGCACCAGCGTAACGACCACGGTGAAGCTTTGCGTCGCGCTCAGACTGGGCACACCATTGTCGCTCACGATGACCCGGATGAAATTCGTGCTGGCCAGGACATCGTCAGCCAAAGGCCAATCGAAAACGCCGGTGGTCGGATCCAGGCTGGCACCAGCCGGAGCACCTGGCTCCAGGCTGAAAAAAAGCAAATTGGCGGGCAAATCCAGGTCGGTCACTGAATTAGTGAAACGCACCCAACTGCCCTGGGGTACCGTGACGTCGACGATGGGTGCCAGCACGGGCGCGGTGTTCACCTCGTTCACCGTGACGATAAAGGTGCGGGTGGCACTTAAACTCGGGACGCCGTTATCCGTCACCCGCACGGTGATCGGGTAGACCCCCGGCCCCTGCTCCTCAACCGGCGTCCAGGTGAACTGTCCGGTGGTCGGGTTGATACTGGCACCGGTCGGTGCCCCCGGCTCGAAACTGTAAGTCAATTTGTTCGCGGGCAGGTCCGCATCCGTCGCCACGATCCGGAAGCTCAACAAACTGTTTTCCGCGACCGTCTTGTCCGCGATCACCGCCAGCACCGGGGCCACGTTCACTTCGTTCACAATCACTTTGAAGCTGTTGGTGACACTCAGACTGGGCGAGCCACTGTCGCTAACCCGAACCGTCAAGGTATTGGTGCTGGGCCCTTGCAATTCACTCGGAGTCCACGTCAGCACGCCGGTGGTGGGATTCAGATTCACACCGGAGGGCGCGGCCACCACACTGAAGGTCAACGGGTTGGCCGGGAGATCGGGATCCAGGGCCGTCAGTGTCACCGACAACTGGGTTAGTTCGTTGATCGTCAGCGTTTCCGGCACGGTTAACACGGGCGGACTGTTCACCTTGTTGACCGTCACCGAGAAATTCTTCGTGTCGCTCAAATTCGGTGAGCCATCATCGATTACGCGCACGGTGAGCGTGTAAATACTCCCACCCTGCGCCTCGCTCGGAGTCCAACTAAACATTCCCGTTACCGGATGAATGCTCGCGCCGCTTGGAGGGGCCACCAAACTGAAGGCCAGTGTGTTCGCTGGCTGCACGTCAATGTCTGAAGCCGAAATCGGGAAAGAAAGCAGGCTCCCTTCGTTCACGACCTTGGCCGAGATGGGTTGCAGCACCGGGGCGTTGTTGCGGGTGAAGCCAGCGATATAATTTTGGTCGGTGGCGGAAGTGACGATATCGTGATTGGTGGAACCAGCATCCGACCAATACACAAAGTTGTAATTGGTGCCGTTGAGAGGCTGCGGTGACACCACGCCGAGGGAATGAATAAAACCGACGACGCTGGCCACATTGGTAGGGGTATTCAAAGCCAAGCCGTCGAGTTTGATTTTCAGGCCAGGGGGCGAGGTCGTCAAAGTGAGGACGGAAGTGCGCGGCAGGACATCCACGTAGTTCGTGCCCTGCCGACCACCGGAATCCGTTACCGTGAGCAAAATGCGGTAGAAAACATTGGTGGACGCCTCACCCACTGCCGGGATGGTAAACGAACCGCTGGTAACGCCAGCCAAGGGGCCGAGAAATGGGTGCGTATGGATGTCGTGATGAAATTCCACCATCCAACTGAAGGCCCCGGCCGTCAGACTGCCATCCTCGGGATCGGCGGCCGTGCCCGCAAAACTGATGGTGTCACCGGCGGCATAAAACGAGCCGTTGGAAGGCGTGATAATCACCGGCGTGGGCCGGGTGTTCGGGTTGATGATAAACTGCGCGGTGGTGCTATTGGTGCGGCCGTCGAAATTTGAAACCAGACAGCGGAACGGAACCCCCACCTCCCCCGGGGCAATGGCAGCCACTGAATAAGTGGCATTGGTGCCACCGACGATATTGGTGCCGTTGCGCTGCCACTGGTAACTCATGGGCGGGTTGCCGGCGACGGAGATCGTCAAGGCGGCGGGTCCACCCAGGTCCACAAATTGGCTGGCCGGTTGAGCGGTGATCACCGGCGGAGCAAGGGTGCCAATGCGAGTCAGATACATGTCGCCGACACCGGCGGTCGTGAGCGTCGTGCCGCCAAAAGTCGCAACACCTTCATTATATCCTATGACAAATACCTGACCGGCCTTGTCCACGACAATGTCCTGGGCGTACTGGCCCAGCGTCCCGGGCACTTGCAACACCCATTGCAAAGTGCCAGCGGTGTCGTACTTCACCACGCAGCCATCCGCCGACGGGGATGCGGACACCGAGGTCAGGTTGGTACCGCCGAAAGAAGCAGTGCCATTAAAGTACCCGTGCACAAAAACAAAACCGGCATCGTCCACGGCGATGCCAGAATTCTGATCATTCCAAGCGGAACCAGTAACCTGTCGGACCCATTGCAACGTACCCGTGCTGCTGTATTTGGCGGTATAGCCATCAAACATGAACGCACTGACGAGGTTGGTGGATCCGAAATTGGCGGTGCCTTCGAAAGACCCGGTCACGAAAATATTTCCCGATCCATCCACCGCGATATCCTGACAAAGATCGTCGAGCGTCCCGCCGGCTTTCTGAACCCATTGCAAGACTCCGGCGGAGTTGTATTTGGAAATAAATGCATCAAATCCTCCCGCGCTGACCAGGCTTGAGCCACTGAAGTTTGCGGTGTTGTGGAATTTCCCCCCGACATAACAATTCCCATTCGTGTCCGTATTTATCGCGGTCCCCTCGTCATCACCGCTCCCCCCCGCTTGTTGCACCCATTGAAACACACCGTCACGGTCATACTTGGCGACGAAAATATCCCGGCCGCCCGCGGCAACCAAATTGGTGGACCCAAACGACGCGGTGCCGGTAAACGACCCGGTTAGGAAGACATTACCAGCCAAGTCCACCGCCGCTTTTGTGCTTAGATCACTCCCGGTTCCGCCCGCCTTTCGCACCCATTGAAACACGCCCGTCGGATCGTATTTGGCAATAAAAATGTCGCTCCCACCCGCACTGGTCACATTGGTATTTCCGAACGTCGCGGTCCCTTGAAACATACCGGACACATAGGCATTGCCAGCTCCGTCAACGCCCATGCTCCATCCCTGATCCCCCGCGGTTCCGCCCGCACTTCGCACCCACTGAAGCGCGCCCACGCTGTCGTACTTGGCAATAAAAATGTCATCACTGCCCGCCCCGACAACATTCGTCGTTCCAAACGAGGCCGTCCCGTTGAAAACACCCGCCACGTAAATGTTACCCACGCCATCCGCCGCAACCCCAAAACCAATATCATTGCCACTCCCACCGGCCTGGTTCGCCCACACAAAATTCGGCGGCGCGGTCGCGCCGAAAAGCGAGGACTGAACCAACCCAGCACTCATTGTCAGAGCCAGCAGCCAGCGGCGGAGGCGAGCGCGGAAGCAATGCCAATGAATCGACGGGGCTACCTGGGACTGAACCGGTTTTGATGGCATGTTTGGGGTCCTTCCAATATTGGCGTTGAAATGATCCTCGACCCCACCATAATCACCACCGCAAAGCAACTCTATTTGCACAGCGCAACCCGCAATTTGCCCACGGAAATCAGACACTTTGAGCATGGATAATAAGCTGTATCTCGGCCTCGAAATTGGCGGCACCAAATTGCAGATCGTCCTCGGTGACGCTGCGGCAAACATCGTGCAGCGATGCCGGTTGACGGTGGCGCCCGCCGAGGGAGGAGCGGGCATTCGCCGGCAAATTCAAGCCGCTTTGCCCGAACTGCTGCAGAGGCATTCCCCGCTCGCCGTCGGCGTCGGATTCGGTGGTCCCGTGGATTGGAAGACCGGCAAAATCTGTTGCTCGCATCAAATCCAGGGCTGGGCGGAGTTTGAATTTGGCACCTGGCTGCGGGAATTGACCGGGCTTCCCGTGCGCGTGGACAATGACGCGAATACCGCTGCACTCGGTGAGGCGGAGCTGGGGGCAGGCACCGGCTGCAACCCCGTTTTTTACGCCACCCTCGGCAGCGGTGTCGGCGGCGGCTTGGTGGTGGACGGAGCGATTTATCACGGGGCGAAACCCGGCGAGGCGGAACTTGGCCATATCCGCCTGGACCGAACGGGAACGGTGGTGGAATCCCGTTGTTCAGGTTGGGCGGTGGACCGTCAAATCCAGCAATTAAAATCGACGCGTCCGGAGAGCCTCCTGGCCCAATGGGCAGACCAAGACCCGGGCAACGAGGCCAGACATCTGGTGCCCGCGTTGGCCCACGGCGACGTCGCGGCGCAGGAAATGCTCGCGGAAATCGCCGCCGATCTCGCGTTCGCCCTCTCGCATGTGACCCATTTATTTCACCCGGAAATCATCATCTTGGGCGGTGGATTGGCCTTGCTGGGGGAACCATTACGCGCTGCGGTGGACGGCGCGTTACGCGATTTCGTCATGGCGGCGTTCGCGCCCGGCCCGAGGCTGGCGCTGGCGGCGCTGGGCGAGGATGCCGTCCCCGTCGGCGCCCTCCTGTTGGCGAAAAATGCGGTCGGATAAAACTTTGTCAAAAAGGGCGGGATGCCGTTACTGTTCGGGGAATGAAGAATTGGATCACAGATTATTTGAAAGCGCAGCAGGCCGCCCTGGCCGCCATACCGGTCGAAGCCGTGGCGCAATTGGTTGAACTCTTCCGGCAGGCGCTCCGCGAAGACCGGCAGATTTTTGTTTTTGGCAACGGCGGTAGCGCGGCCAATGCATCCCACTTCGCGACCGATCTGGGCAAGGGTGCCTCGGACAAACTGGGACAACGGTTTCGCGTGCTGTCCTTGAACGACAACGTGAGCTGGCTGACGGCCCTGGGGAACGACTACGCTTATGACGAGGTGTTTTCCCGCCAGTTGATGAACTACGGCCGGCCGGGTGATCTAGTCCTGTGCATGAGCGTGAGCGGCAACTCCCCGAACATCATGAAGGCGGTCGAGTGGGCAAATCGACAGGGGCTCACCACCATCGCGCTCGTGGGCGGCAAACGCGGGCAGCTGGCGGACCTGGCCCAGCACGCCATCGTAATCCCCTCCGAGCACTACGGCCGCGTGGAGGACGCGCACATGGGGATCTGCCACATGATCTGTTACGCCTTCATGGAGAATCCGGCTTAACGCGAACTCTGAAGTCGGTGGAACAGGAGGCAACGGAGCAAACGCAGTGGGTAGAACAAGAACCGAAGACAGCGGCACGCTTTCTTTTCCAAAACCATCGGTCCATGTCCCTGGCTCTGTTCCCTCGGTTGCCTCCGGTTCAAAATCAGTTTCGGAATCCCGGCTTAGAGTGATTGCCAAAAATATTTTCCAGATCGAACAAGTTTTGAGGTTTCGCGGGCCTTTCCCCCTCACCCCGGCCCTCTCCCGCCGGGAGAGGGAGTCACCGTTCCCGCCACTCGCAGAAACACCGCGAATGAATTCGCGCCCGGCACCATCAAATTATCCGCGACGCGGTCGCTGTTCTTTCTCCCGGCGGGAGAAGTTCAGGATAAGGGGGAACGCGTCGAGGTACTCCGGATCGCGTTAAAATGGAAGTGAATTCTGGCAATCATTTTAATCCAGGCCGCGCTCTTCCAAATCAATTTCATCCAGGCCGAGGTAATGCCCCAGTTCGTGGAGCAATGTGGTGCGGATTTCCTCGCGATAAACGGCTTCGTCTTCCTCCGCGAGTTCCCAGATGTTTTCGAGGAACAGGATTATTTGCGCGGGCAATTGCAGCGCGCCGGATTCACTATCGGGAAATGCTTCACCCACGAACAAGCCCAGCGTGTCCGCCTCAACTCCATCGTCCAGCAGGGCGGCATTGGGCTGCGGTTCGCAACTAACGGGCAATTGTCGCGCCTGCGCGCGCAACGGTTTTGGCAACGCGGCCAGCGTGGCACTGATCTCCGCTTGGGCCAGCGCGTGCAGATGATTCCAGCGAGAAGAAGACACTATCCCTTCGCGCCGCGTTTGCGCGATTTGAGGAATTGTCTCAGCGTGTCGGGGTTCTTTTCAAAAAACTCGGCGAGATTGGCCAGGCATTCCACCGTGGCCGGACTGAGATGATGTTCGATGCCTTCAATGTCGAGCCGTTGCGTCTCCGCGTCGAGGCCGAAGAGGGAAAAAAAACGGGCGAGCGTGGCATGACGCTGCTGGATTTTACGGGCGACTCCGCGGCCTTTGTCGGTCAGGATCAGGCCGCGATATTTTTCGTAGTTGAGGTAGCCCGCTTCACCCAGTTTTTGGACCATGCTGGTCACGGATGCCTGTTTGACCTCCAGCGAACGGGCGATGTCCACCACGCGCGCATACCCTTTCTCCTCAATTAGCTCGTGGATGCGCTCCAAGTAATCTTCGGCGCTTTGGCTCGGCGTGGATGGCATAACTGTGGATACGCGTTCAACACCAAGCCGTGAACCAAGGACGGAAACACCAAACCGGCTCACGCCCCATCAATCCACCAGACGGACGCGATAGAACTGGGCGGCACCAGTAGGGGTCGGGCGGAATTCCATTAACTGCCCAGTGCCGGGTATGGTGGCGGACACGGGAACCCAGCTTGACCCAAACAGCGACGTGGACCCATCGATCATGTAATTTTTACCCACGACTGTCGGCCAGCGCACCGCGAGATCCGCAGCGGATCCGGCTTGCATTTTCAAGCGCGAATTCTGGTCGTTGGGATTGGTTCCCGCCTTGAACTCCGCCCAATTGGAAATGCCATCGCCATCCGCATCGACATCCGCGCCCGACTGGAGGTTGTAGGCGGTCCCGAAGTGTTTGAGGCGCCAACTATCGGGAATGGCATCACCCAATGTGGAGCCAGAACGATCCGACAGCGTGATCAACCCGTCCACGATGTGTGTTTCCAAGACGGCACTGGGACACACCGAGGCATGATCAAAGTGAACCAAATAGGCGGCATTGGATGCGGCATTGGCGGGCACCGTAATAGTCAGATTGCCGATGACTGAGCTCCCAGCCAAGAGTCCCAAGCTTGAAGAGTTATATATATTCAACCAAGCTGTGGCATAATTATTTGCCCCCCGCGTAGTGGTAAATGACCTCGACCCCAAGTTGGCAGTTTGAGTGAACTGAATTGGACTCGTCAAATCCGGCGCGCCGTCCAGAGGTTTCACCGTCACACCCAACATTAGGCGACTCATTTTGAACGCACTGTTGAAAAGGTCGCCTGCGATATGCACACGAATGGGAACCGTGATCGTGCGGCTAGATCCCACTACCGCGTCGTCCGCCGAGAAGGTGACGGCCGTCGGTGTGCTGGTCGCTTGCGGACCAACCACCACTGATTTTGCCAATGTTGCAGCGCTAAAGGGTTGCTCCAACGTGTTGGTCCCCTCACGGGCAGAGAGAACACCCGTCGGCGACCGAAAGCGAACGATCCACTTGCTAGCAGGATCCAACGCTCGACGCAACGTCACCAGCACGTCATTCACGTCGAGCACTTTATCACCTATTAAAATTGCATCTGGATTTGTAATCGTGTTAGTCGAACCGTCTGATGAATTCATGGCATCCCAGAAATCGCTGCCTTCTGGTGGCGTATTAATGCCATACATGGCGGCCGTAAAAGTCTCCTGAGCATCAGCTATGTCAATAGTATTATCGCCGAAATCGCCGGCGTTCAACCAGCGGAATGGATTGATGTCTCCCACCAAGTATGAGTTGGTCGCCACCCTCAAGGTTTTGAGCGAACTGACCAACCCATTGGTGGGCGCGGTAAACACCACTTTGTCAGTGAGGTTAGAGGTGCCAGACGCATTAAAAACCCGAATTCGATAGGTATTCCCCACTACGGAATTCGTGGGGATTTGGTATCCATAAGCGCCCAGAATCACTTTGCCGCTTTGATGGGGGTTGAACTGGTTGGCATGGGCTTGGGAGAATTTAATCAAATCCTGCGACGTGGTGTCGTAAAGGTCTTTTGATCCGATAGTCTCCAACCACGCGACGCCCAACAGATTCTTGCTGGCGTTGGTGAAGACGGAATTGGTGAATATCGGAATGATGTTGGTCACAACAACTCCGCCGCCGAGATTAATGACATTGGTGGTTCTACCGACCGAAAATTGTGGCTCAATAGTTGTAAAAAATGTAGTCCCCGGCACCGGTTTTACCAACATCGACTTGAAACCAAAGGCCCCGGAAACAACCGGCGGGCTCGGAAAATCGTTAGTGACGGCCACGCTAAAACCTAACGAGTACACCTGCTGCGCGAGCGGTAGCGTAAGCGTTATGGGGGCAAAAAACTTTTGGCCAGGAGCGCCCACAAACAGGCTGGATCCCTCCCCACTCGCGAACCCGAAGCTGATGACGTTCTGGGGGACCGTACCACTATTGTTAGTTATCCCACCACCCGACGGTGTTCCACCCACCGCCGCTGCAAAGCTAAAACCGCCGGCTTGCCGGATCAGATGATAGCCCTGCTCCGTGACAAAGATGTTGGTTCCGAAGGGACCAACCAACACCCCGGCAGGCAATTTCGCATGGGCATTCGTGCCGTCCTGATAACCAGGGAAGTATTCCGCTACCCATTCGTTGGTATCAACGCCATACACGGTGGCAACAGTGCCTTCCGGTGTTAATGCACGCACTCGGTGATTCCCTCGGTCGGCGATGATCAAACTCCCATTCGGCGCGATGGTCAATTGCCACGGCGAGTTAAACTGCGCCGTGTCGGCATCACCATCGGCAAAACCAGCAGCGCCACCAATGTCGCCAGCGAGCGTAACGGGGACGGGAATAGGAGTTGCGAGATTCATCAGCTTGATGGCGTTTTTTCCAGTATCGCTGATGGCCAGGTTGTTCGTGTCGAAGAAGGCAATGCCGCGCGGCAACAAAAAGGTTCCGGTAGGAGCGATCGTAGTAACGACTCCAGAGGAAGTGATTCTCTTTACCGCGCCCCCCAGCTCGGTCACGAAGAAATTTGTTTGTGAATCCATCGCCAGAGCGGTCGGACTCGTCAACGCCAGTGTGATCGTGGCGATCGGCGTGCCGGTTTTGCTGTATTTGCGAATGGCCCCATCCCCTTGCGTCAACACATATAGATTGTCACCGCGATCAATGGTGATGGCCACCGGTGCCGGCACGGCAGTCGCAACGCTATTGGTGATAAGAGTGCTCGTGATACTTTCCACGTTGTTGCCAGGTTTGGTGATTTTTCGCACGCTGTTATTGCTGCTGTCAGCAACGTACAAATTTCCCACGGAATCCAAAGCCATTCCAACGGGATTATTGAATTGCGAATCCCTAAAAGTCCCACCATTTGCGTTGCCCGCTCCGGAGTCGGTAAGGGTCAATGGTCCCCCGCCCAGGGTCGTAACATTCACCGCTGCCTGCAACACCACCGCAGGAATGAGGAAGCTCAAACCCAGACCGAGCAGCCAAGTGGACACAGCCACCCGTCCCACGGTCGGACGGAGGTCGTTTATGGTCACGGTTTTCATAAAATTCTCAATTAAAGTCACTCCAGCTTAAGCATAAACTTGACCAAACACAAATTACTGCTTGGACTTCGAGCCTGGCGTGCTCCAATCCTTGGGCCGACCGGTATCCCAAGCGCTTTCTTTCACTTCCGGACGATCCGCCGTGGAGCGAAGGAAATCAGTCGAGGAGGCTTGAAAATCCCATTCTTCCACCACGGTGGGCGTGACAAAGATGATCAAATTGGTCTTGGTGCGATTCCGGCTGTCACGGCGAAACAGATTACCCGCCGGCCCGGGGATATCACCCAGCAGCGGTATTTTGGACCAACTCTTGGAGGTCGTGTCACTGATCAAACCGCCCATAACCAGCGTGTTTCCACTGGGAATCATGACCTGGGTGTTGATCCGGCGAACGGCGTAAATATTGGCGCGGTTGACCTGCCCGTTCAGAACCTGTTGATCCTGACCGTCGATGTTGGAAACTTCCGGCGTCACGCTCAAGTTAATCATGTTATTCGCCGTAATACGGGGAGTAACCCTGAGGATGGTTCCCAAATTGGTGTAACTGATTTCCGAACCCGCTGGCGAGTTGGCGGATCCCGGCGTAATTTTGAAGATTGGGAAAACCCGGGTGATGGATAAATCGCCCGTGGTGTTGTCCAGCAACACCATCCGCGGCGTGGCAATGACCTCGGTGTCTTGATCCTTGTTGAAGAAAGATAGGGCGCCTTTGACGCCATCCGCGTTCAAGAAACCAATCGCAGGGTTCATGCCGCGAAGGGTATTAAAGTTGAATCCACCATTACCCGTCAGCGTCGTTGACGCGGAAGAATTGACGGAAGGCGTGGTGGAAGTGGAGGTAACCGTCCGTCCACCCGGCAAGACCGAAGTAGAACTTGTGGTGGCACCCGGGGTGGTGGTGGTTGCAGTGCCGGACTGGCTGCCGTTGCCAAAGGAGAAGCTCTGGTTATCCAAGGTGCCGGACCAATCGATGCCCTTGGTGCTGCTCGGTGCCTTGGAGGTTTCCAAAATGCGCGCTTCGATCAGCACTTGTTTGGTCGCCGTATCCAGTCTTGCCACGATCTCATCGATGCTCTCCATTTCTTTCTTCGTGGCTACAACCACCAGTTGACTGGTGCGGACATCGGGAACGACCTTGCTGCGAGTGGGCGTCGCAAATAGCGACAATATGGCCGTGACCATGTTGGTCGTGCCACTGTTTTTCAACTGGATGATTTTTGTTACCAAGGGCTCCAAGGCGGCCGGGTCTTTCATGCTGACGCGGAATATGTTCGTGTTTTTTTCACCCCGCACCAGCTGGAGGTTGTGATTGGCCAATATTTCGTCCAGCGCATCCCCTTCATTCACACCCACCAAGCGCGTGGTCACCAAGGGCCACGCATTCGTCTTGCCATCGGCGGCGGCCAGACTATAAGGAATCTTGGGATCATAGCCGACAATGTTAATGTCGGCCAAGAGGGCCAAGTTGCTGATGACGTCGTTAAGCGGGGTTTTTTTGTATTTGATCACACCCTCTTCGGGCTTATCATTATCTTTGGCTGGGGTATCGGCGTTCTTGTTCTTGTCCTTGTCCTTGTCTTCGGCGAGGCCGACCAGCGTGCAGATGTTAAGTCCGACGATGAGCAGGATTGCGAGTTTTGTTTTCATGCCTTTTTAGAGTTAATATCAAATCAATTTTGCAGGGTACAATGCGTCCCTAAAGCCATCTATTAGTTGTCAGCAAGTTTCAATTCAACTGGATCCGCCTCACCCTCCACCGAAATGACGACTGATTCACGTTTAAACTCCACACATTGAACCCTGACCCGGCCTTCGGGCGTCTCCACCATTTGCGACTTGGTGCCGATGAATTCGTAGCTGTCCGTCGCCGTGCTGATCAACACCAACCGCTTCGCCTTCGAGCCGAGCATGCCCTTCAAGGTCAGGAAAGAAGACGCTTTCGGCTTGGCGACCGGGGGCCGCAGCGGTTCTCCTGGGACGGTGACCACTTCAGTGATGTTGGTATTTACCGGCGGCTTCGGTGGCATCCGGCGCGCTGACTTTGGATAGAACGGATCTTTTCCCACCTTAATGTCGTCTACGAACGCAAATTTTGGGAACTCAAAGGCCGTCGACAAAGCAGTTTTGGCGGGTGCCTTGGGATCGGTGGCGGGTTCCGCACCGAGGGCTCGAAACACCAGCAAACAAGCACCAACCGCGCAACAACCGAGCCAACGAGGGGCGCGCCTCAGGAGGAATTTAGTCAATGGAATCATTTGGATTTGGGGCTGGGGGCTGGGGCAGCCACCGCTTCAGGCTTAAGCAAAACCACGAAATCAGCCTTGAATGACAGCTTTTCACCCTCACCACTCAACCCAACGTCACCGGGCTCGAGATCAAGATTCTGAATCCGGAAATAGGGCAGGGTATTTTCAAAATCAGTAAAGAATTTTCCCAAATCGTGGTAGTAACCAGAGCCCCGGACCACAAAACGAACAGCGTTGTAGGGAAATACGGGCAAAACCCCGACCGGCACACTATCTTCCGAACCAATTTTGGCAATTGTTACACCGGGGTGAGGAATCTTTACCTGTTTCAACGTGTTAAGAATCCACTCTGCCATATCTCCGGACGCCATTTGGGATTCGATCAAACCCAACTGTTTCGCCCGCGCGGACATATCCTTCTCAATGTCATCCGCCCGCTTCACCAGCTTTTCAGCCGTTTCCACTTTTTTCTGGCTTTCTTCCGTATCCAGTTTTGCCTTCCCAACGGCCGCCAGTTGGGCACTGATGAGCAGGAAATAGATGGCGGCGACGACACCCACGATGCCGCCGACAACCAAGCCAAGCTGCTGTTTTTTTTCTTTGGAAAGTTTATTCATTGGAACGAACTTTTTCAGGGTAAAAGCCTTCGAGCTTGAACTGCACCACAGGTTTACCTCCCGGCAAAACCACCTCCTCGGGAATTCCGCGGAAACGCCAGCCTTTTTCCTTGTTCAAATTTTCTTTAAAATAGGGGGCAGCCCCAAGGGTGTCCTTAAACTTGATATAGCTGGTGTCAGCCCGGGGCCCGGCATCATAGCCTTCAACCACCAGCACCACAATCTCGGTGGAGGTTCCCGGTTTGGACTTCTCTTTCGGGTCTATTTGGGCTCCCGTCTTATCTTTTTTGGGTATGGAGGGCGGAATCACGTTGTAATTCTGCAGGCAGCGAAGACTGGTGATCTGCACATTCTCCACGGAAGCCGACTGGAACGCATTAAGCACCGGACCCCACGCGAACCGGTTGGTGGCCATTTGCAACAGCGCACTCAATTTACCCACCATCTCACCGGTTTTCCTAAGGTTGTCCTTAACTTCTTTCTCCTTTTTTTCCAGCTTGGAATATGCCTCCGTCTGTTTTCCTAATTCAGCCTTGGCACCACCCACCTTTAACTGGCAATAACCAGAGGCGGCCAACGTCAAAACCACCACCCCGATACCAACGAAGACCGCGCGCTTAACGGGGTCCTGCCGGCGTACATCGTCGGCGGCCTGTTCCTCAGCCAGAAAATTGATGCGAATCGGCATAGATCTTTACATGGTGGCGACCGCCCCGCCAATGGCCACCGCCAACTGCGGTGCGGCTTGCGAAACCTCACCGACTTGCTGCGGTGGAAGGGCCAGGTTAAGGAAACTGGTAGGGTTCCAACTCTTGCACGGGACCATCAACTCCGATTGTAACGCATTCACAATATGCTCGGACCGAGAAGAACCGCCGGAGAAATAGACTTGGCTCACCGTCTTGTCGTGCTGGTGCTCAAAAAAGTCAATAGAGGCGCGCAACTCACGCCCCAGCGGCGTCAACAGGGGCTGAATGGTGGTTTCAATCTCCTGCGGCATACCCACCTTGATACCCTCCGCCTCGGCATTGCTCACCCCCAAGGATTCCGCAATCCCGCTGGTCAATTTGGCGGAACCAAAACTGACCACGCGACTCAAAATCAACTCGCCCGAGAGCAAAATACTGATACTGGAGCTCTTGAATCCAAAATCCACCAAGGCAACCACTTCTTTGGCAAAAATCTCGGGCATGGCCAACTCAAACGCATTCGCCGGAGCCACGAGTCCCGTGGTAATAAAATCAACCACCAAGCCAGCCGCCTTGCCCGCCGCTTGCAGATCAGCGATGTATTGGCGCTTGGCCCCGCCGACCAGCACCTTAAACTTGGCTGCGGATTTAGCCCCTTCCGATGCGGTGGCGTCCACAGAATGCTGAATGTGGCAATCGAATAAATGATCCGGCAGGTCTTGCTGCAAATGGGTCTTGGTGCTGTGCTTCAACATCAAACGCATGTCCGAGACCGTGATTTGCGGCAATTCGGCGTTTCGCAAAACCGAATCATTGGGGCCAACTACAATGCAAATATGCTTGCTGCGACCGCCCAAGGTCTGCACGACGGACTTGAGGTGCTCGCCCAGCGCTTCCGGCGTCAAGTTCTTGTCGTAAACCGGAGCGTCCACCAAGGCAAAGCCCGCCAACTGGAGCAAGTCCCCGTTGCGTTTGAGGTGGACCGCCTTCGTGTTGCGTGAACCCAAATCAATCGCCATGATTTGGTCGCGCTTTTTTGCCTGATTACTAAGGAAAGAGAACGCCATGCGCTGTTCTTCTAATACAAGTTCCCTACCAATTGCAAGTAAGAATCTTCCAATCTTTTGCCACCTTGCCGCCACCCAATCCACCGCCGCCGCCCTCGCACCCTGCCACCATGGATCATTACGCGAATCCAATTGTCGAAGCGGATGGGTTCAGGTGCGCTCGGTGTGGTATGGACGCCGCGCCGATTGTCGCTTGATTCCACGCCGCGCCACGGCTCCCCGCCCACTCGCGCTCGTGGCCACTTTTCATCCGTCCCGAGCAGGCCACAATCTACGTGCGCCGCCCCCGGCTCCACTATTTTCGGCATTCAGAAAACCACGTTTGACAGTTCCGGCTGATTGGTAGAGTCTGGCCACAAATTCCACCCCACACCCTATGAAAATCATTAATCTGCAACTGCTCCCCGTTTTGGCCGGGGCGCTGGGATTTACCCTGTCGCTTGCCCGGCCACTCATCGCCGACGAACCTGAACCACCCAAACGTCCGCCCGTCGAAAAAGCGCGGCGGGAGGCCGGGGCGCAGCAGCGGGAAGCGGAGGAACGTCGTGACCGCGCCGAATCCGAGCGCCGGGAAGGGGAGCCGCGCCGACCAGAAGGCCGGCGCGATGAGTCCAATTTCCAACCCCACGCCCACGAAGCCCAGGAATTGCACCAGCGATTTCAGGATCTCGTCGCGGCTGGGCGCATGGAAGAAGCCGCGCAGGTGAAGCGGCATTTGGATGAAATGGAAGCGCCTCGTGGCGAGTCGCGGAAACCTCAAGCTCAGGGCGGCCATGGACCGGAGGAGGCTGGGCAGCGGCTGAAACATTTGGTGATCGCCATCGAAAATCTGCATGCCGCGGGCAACCATGAACTGGCGGAGGGTCTTCAGCGCCAGGTGGAGCAAATGAATCGGCACGCGCAAGAACCGCGCGGCCCCGGCCTTCCCGGTCCTCATCAACCCGGATTCAATCAGCCCGGCCCGGGACAACCCGAGCCTCATCAAATCAGACCCGATCAACCTGCGCACGGACAGCCCCCTCAGGATCCCCGGGCGGAGGAATTGCACGCCACAGTTCGTCGTTTGAACAGCGCAGTGCAGGAACTCCGCGAACAAGTTCAAGATCTGCGAAAGCAGTTGGAACCACGCAAAAAGTAAGCAGCCGAGAAGGATCCCTCATTATGATCATGGCCGACGTGTTGACGTATTTTTTATTAATCGTTGGAATAATGATGGTGTTCGTCAGTTTCTGGCTGGCGGCGGAGGCGTTATTTCCTGGCATGGTGGCGCGCGCGCGTGAGCAATACAATCGCCCGGGCCGAATTACCTTGATCGGTCTCGGTCTGATGTTGCCGTTCCTGGTGGTGGTGATCCTGTGTTTCAAGGTGAAAAACCCGGTGTTTCAATTGCTCGGCATCACGTGTATCGCCGTGCCGGTGGTGCTTGGCTTGCTGGGCTCGAGCGGGCTGAGCCAGCGCGTCGGGATCGGCCTGCCGTCCCTCGTCGATGAACGCCAGCCATGGCGGCGGGTGCTGCGCGGTGGCATCGTGCTGGTGCTGACGTTTCTGCTGCCGTTTGTCGGCTGGTTTTTCCTCCTGCCCCTTACGCTCATCAGCGGTCTGGGCGCGGCGGTGCTCGCGTGGTCGCCCCGGGGCAAAGCCGCCCCGCCGCCCGTCGGTCTGCCCGCCGCCGAGCTGGCTGTCAAATGAATTTTTCTCGCCGGCAATTCATTAAGGTGGGCAGCGGTGCCACCCTCGCCACGTCCGCCGGCTGCAGCCGGCTGCCGGAGGGCTGGCAAGTATGGAAACCCCGCTCGACCCGCGCCCCCGGCCCGTTCCAGCCGCCGGCGGCGGAATCCATTGACCTGGTCAGCCACGCGCTCAACCGCCTGACGTTTGGGGCTCGACCCGGTGATTATGCCCGGGTGAAAACTCTGGGAACAGACGATGCCACCTCGTTTCATGCGTTTGTGGAGGAGCAGTTGCACCCGGAAATTATTAATGACGAGGTTACGAAATATGCGCTGCGCCGGTTCGACACATTGAACCAGCCGCTGGGCGAGCTGTTTGAATACAAGGAGCGTGTGTTGCTCGACGAGATGACCCGCGCCACGCTGTTGCGCGCGACGATTTCCGAGCGGCAGCTCTACGAGGTGATGGTTCAGTTTTGGACGGACCACTTCAATATCGATCCCTCCAAAGGCGATTGCCGGTGGCTCAAGGCCACCGACGACCGCGAGGTGATTCGCCAACACGCGCTGGGCAAATTTCCGGAAATGCTCCGCGCCTCCGCGCTCAGCCCGGCGATGCTCTGGTACCTCGATGGCCGCGAAAATCGCAAAGCCAGGCCGGAGGATAAGCCGAACGAGAACTACGGACGCGAACTGTTGGAGCTGCACACGCTCGGCGTCCACGGCGGTTATTCGCAACGCGATGTGATGGAGGTGGCTCGCTGTCTGACGGGCTGGACCGTGCGCGACAAGAAAAATTTTCAGAAGGCGAAAGTCGAGTTCAAGCCTTATTGGCACGACCAAGGCCGCAAAGAAGTGTTGGGCCATGTCATCCCCGCCATCCCTGCCAACGCGAACGCCGACCAGCGCCAGGAACTCGGCGAAGCAGAGCTGGATCGCGTGCTGGAGATTGTCAGCCTGCATGAAGCCACCGCGCGCCATCTGGCGACGAAGCTCTGCCGCCGCTTCATCGCGGACACGCCGCCGGAACCCGCCATTGCCGCTGTGGCCGGAGCATTCCTGCTGACCAAGGGCGACATTCCCAATACGTTGCGCGCGCTCTTCGCTACGCCGGAATTCCAAAATACGCGCGGCAATAAATTCAAGCGCCCGTTCAATTTCATCGTCTCCGCCCTGCGCGCCACGAACGCCGTCACCGACGCCCGGCATGAGCTCGTTGAGTACCTTTTGCGCATGGGTCATGCGCCGTTCCATTATCCGACGCCCGACGGTTATCCCGAGGAGGCCTCGCCGTGGCTGGGCACCCTCTTGTGGCGCTGGAATTTCGCGGTCACCCTCAGCGAGAACCGGTTCAATGGAGCCCAGGTGAACTTCGAATCGCTCAAAGAAAACTTGGGTGGCGACGCCGGGCTGATGGCGCATCTGCTGGGGCGCACGCCGACAGCGGAGGAAATCCAGAGCTATCATGAATCTGGTGCGGGACTGGCCTTGATGCTGGCCTCGCCCGCTTTTCAAAGGTGCTGACATGGCGCAACTCCAAACTTACGCCACCGGCAACGGCGATAATCCAAAATCGCTCGTCGTCGTTTTCCTGCGCGGTGGCGCCGATGGTCTGAACATGGTCGCGCCTCTGGAAGACCCCGGCTATTATCGGGCGCGTCCGCGCATTGCGATCAAGAAAGAGGAGGCCGTTCCGCTGAATGGTTTTTTCGGATTAAACCCGATTTTGAGGGACCTGGCCCCGGCGTATCGGGACGGCTCGCTGGCGATTGTGCATGCGGCCGGCTCCGAGGATTCCACACGCTCGCATTTTGAGGCCCAGGATTTAATGGAACACGGCGGCGTGGTGGCGGGCGGCTGGCTGGGACGCTTTCTGCGGTTTCGCCCCCAGGTAAATAACAGCGCGCTGTCGGCCATCGCCCTGGGCCAGGCGCTGCCCGAATGTCTGCGCGGCGCACCCGCCGCCACCGTGCTGCGCTCGCTGGATGATTTTTCACTGGGGGACAATTCCACCGCGTTGCAGCGCCAGCTGGCCCGGTTGTATGCCACCCAAACCGACCTCCTTGGCGGGGCCGGACGCGACACCCTGGATGCTTTGGACCGCATCAAGAAATTGCGCGCCACGGCCTATAACCCCGAGCACGGAGTGGAGTATGGCTTTGACGATTTTTCGCAGGGACTGCGGCAGGTGGCGCGGCTCATCAAGGCGCGCGTGGGCTTGGAAGCGGTCTCCATTGACGTCAACGGTTGGGATTCCCACCTGAACCAAAGCGCGATCATGGATCCCCAGATGACGCGGCTGGCCAAGGGATTATCCGCCTTTTATCGCGACCTGGGAAGCCGCATGCAAACCACGACCGTGGTGGTGATGACGGAGTTTGGCCGGCGCGTGAGCGAGAACTCCGCGTTTGGAACCGACCACGGCCGGGGCAGTGTGATGTTCGTGCTGGGCGGCGGCGTCAACGGCGGGCGCGTGCTCGGAAAATGGCCTGGGTTGACAAGCGAGGTGCTCGAAGGCCCGGGTGACCTGCCGGTGCTCACCAATTACCGGAACGTGCTGGCTCCCGTTTTGCAACGTCATGGCGCGGGCGAAGATTTGGGAAAGATTTTTCCCGACTTCAAAATCGCCCCCCTGCCGCTCTATTCCTAGACCGACCGGCAACGGCTCTCCCCTGCCCCACCCACTCGAAATGACGCGGAACGAACCGCAATGTCTCCAGAAACCGTTGCCCATCCGCAGCGTCCTTGAAGATGGGCTCGCAGCGATCCCCACGATTCATAACGTGGTAGATCGCCCCCGGATACTGAACTCGGAGCTTGCGGGCCATAAAGCAGGCTGACCCAATCGCGCCCAAGATGTCAGTATTCTACAATAGCTGGGACCGACCCGTATACGATTCGAGCAACCGGGTGACGCGCGTGACCGAGCCGGCGGGGCGCTACCTGGACATCACGTTCACGACCAACCGGATCAGCCAGGTGCAGGCCAGCGACGGCCGGAAAGTCACCTACAGCTACACGCAGCTTTATTACCTCGGCATGCCGACCGGTAATTACGTCCTGTCCACCGCGAGCTACGGCGATGGCACGCAAGCCGACTACACCTGCTTCAGCAGCGACATGGCCGGGCACCTCGTCACCGCCAAAGACCCGCGCTTGCCCGGGCCACGGTGCGACGTGACCTATACCTACGCCGACTTGAACATGGGCACCATCAGCAAGGAAACCGATAATGTGTCCGGCACGGTGTTGACGAGCGTGGGCTATAACAATGGCAACGCGTCCGTCACCAACGCCTCGGGCTTCAAGGTCAACGCGACGTATACCGCTGGCGGGATGACCAAGACGCTGGGCGATCCATTGAGCCGGACCAATACGTTTGGCTACGATTCGAGTGG
>JAYTXL010000153.1:0-9910 GCA_043742955.1 Verrucomicrobiota bacterium
CGACTGCAAGAGGCATCCGGAAACCGGCTGAGTGCGCAGGAGTTTTTGGAGCTGATCCTGAAGGACGAACTACTGGTGCGAAACAACCGCATGATCGAACGCCGGGTGAAAGCCGCAGGCTTCCGCGACAAGAAAACGTTGGAGGATTTCGACTGGCACTTCAACACCTCGGTCAAGCGTAATGAAATGTACGAACTGGCGACAGGCAAGTTCCTCCGGGAAAAGCGCGACTGCCTATTCGTCGGCCCGCCCGGCATAGGAAAATCGCACTTGGTTCAGGCGCTGGGCTATCAACTCATCAAGCTGGACTTCATCGTGCTGTACCGCTCGATTTTCGACGTGGTCCGCTCGACGATCATGACCTCGAACCGGCCGATCGAGGAATGGGGCAAACTACTGTGCGACGTGCCTGCGGCAACCGCGATCCTCGACCGCTTCCTGCATCGCGCCGAGATCATCGCCATCAGCGGCAAAAGTTACAGACTGAAGGATCGGGCCAAGACGAAAGCGTAATTGTGTAGGACTTTATTAGGCGGCCTATTTTGAAGTGACCACAGGTGGCCTAATTTGAAGTGACCGATGACAAACATTAAGTCGCGGCGCAATGAATATTCCAGAGCGACCTACTTTCAAAGATCGAATGCGGGCGCTTAAACTTAGGTGCGCAGCCCTGCAACTGGCACTCCGTGGCAAGCGTACTCCGTGGTACGCTAAAGTAGTAGGTATGATGACGTTTTTATATGCACTGTCACCGATCGACCCGATTCCCGATTTCATTCCTGTGCTGGGCTATTTAGATGACCTACGGATCGTACCTTTTGGAATTTGGGTGAGACTTAAACTAGTGCCGATTAAAGGTATGTCTAGATTGTGAAAACGAAGTGCTCCGCCGAGAACTACAGAAGCCACCTATTGACCCGCGCACTTCTAAAGCGTCATTCTCACTTGCGGCGGGCGGCGCTGAACTTCGTTGGTCTCGCACGGCGTATCTTCTCGATACGCCTTTGCTCGACCGCCCCGTTCAGCTTGCCCGGCGCAAGTGATAAGGCTTCTTTAGAAGTGCGCAGGTCAATAAAGACTGGCGGGGCGCATTGCTCATTGGCTTTCTGTGGCTCATTCTTCTTGGACTAGGATTGTTCGTCCTTCAACGGCAATTTACCTAACTGGGATAGCGGCGCTCCGCACGCACCCATTCGCGCGTATTCTCTTTATCCATTGCCCGACGTCGAAGCCCGAATCGGACGCCAGCATCTGCTGACTCCCGCATAGAATTTTTCAGCCTCCGTAGGTCCCTCGGAAAAGGGCGTGTAATTTGGAAATACGGGCGGCGGCAGCTTTGCCCATGATTGATGAAGCGACGTGATAAAGCTCCACGCCTCATAGACTTCATCCGAGCGAGTGAACAAGGAACTGTCGCCGCTCAATGCGTCCAGCAGTAGGCGCTCATACGCTTCAGGCAGCTTCCGCTCGGCCGATTCTTTACAATGAACGGACAGTTCCGCGTCTTCAAGCTGCATTTGCATACCCGGATGTTTGCGAACGACCGAAAGGTCGATGCCTTCGTCTGGCTGAATTCGTAAGATCAACTGGTTCGCTTTGGGCTTGCCCGTGCATAGGCAATAGTCTGACGAAGGGTTTCTGTGAAACAGTTGCATGGGAGGTTGCTTGAACGTAATCGTGATCTCGCTCAGGTGCGTGGAGAGCCGCTTGCCTGTGCGGAAATAAAACGGGACACCCGCCCAGCGCCAATTTTCAATCTTTAAACGCAAAGCGACGTAGGTCTCGATCAACGAATCGGCAGCCACGTTCTCTTCCTGCCGATAGCCTTTGACAGGGTCGTCGTCTTTCATTCCCGGTCCGTACTGCCCGCGAACCGTGGCCACGGCGGCGTCTTCCGGCGTGAAGGGAACCAATGACCGCAGCAGCGCGACCTTGGCATCGCGAATGGAGTCGCCATCGAGCCGCGCCGGCGGTTCCATCGCCACCAATGCCAAAAGTTGGAGCATATGGTTTTGCACCATGTCTCTTACCGCACCGGCGGTCTCATAGTAAGCGCCGCGCTTGCCCTCCATACCTATGGACTCGGCGGCGGTGATTTGTACATGCTCCACGTACTTTTGGTTGAAGAGCGGCTCGAAGATGGAATTGCCGAATCGGAAACTGAGGATGTTCTGAACCGTTTCCTTTCCGAGGTAATGATCGATACGATAAATCTGCGATTCGTCGAGCACTTCCGTGACGGCGTTGTTCAATTCATGCGCGCTGGCAAGATCACGTCCAAACGGTTTTTCAATAACGACACGCGTCCAGTATTCAGCGTTTCGGGATGCGATCAATCCCGCGCTACCCAGTTGTTTCACGATTCCGGCAAAAAATGCGGGAGCCACTGCGAGGTAAAAAAGCCGATTGGGAGGCAGCTTCCGAGTGCGTTCCAATTCGAGCAGCTTTTCTTTCAATAGAATGTACGCAGCGGAATCGTCGTTGTTACCGGCGACATAGTACAGCGACTTAAACAAAGGATTGTCGCTCAAGTCCGCCGGCGCGTCCTTGCCCAATTCTTCCTTCAAAGCACCCACCATTTTTTCGCGATAAGCCGCATCGCTCATTGGAGTCCGTGAGAATCCGATCAGCGCGAAATGCTCCGGCAAGAATCCGCCGGTTTGCAAGTGGTACAAAGCGGGTATGAGCTTGCGCTGAGCAAGATCACCAGATCCGCCGAAGATCACAAACGTGAACGGGGCCGGGTTGTGTACGGCGGGTGCATTCGTTGTAAGACGCGGTTCAGTGGGCATTATTGTTTTTCCTGATGTTTGGGGTTTTCGGGTTGCTCGACATGTCCACCGAATTTCTCGCGCATGGCGGAAAGCATTTTCTCCGCAAAAGTGTGTTCTTGTCTCGACCGGAAGCGCGTATAAAGTGCCGCAGTAAGTACCTCGGCCGGGACGGATTCTTCGAGGGCGGCTTGAATCGTCCAACGACCTTCGCCGGAGTCTTGAACAAAGCCGGAATATTTGCTCAGCTGCGGACTTTCAGCAAGCGCCATCGCGGTGAGGTCCAGCAACCACGATCCGACCACGCTGCCGCGTCTCCACAATTCGGCAATTTCGGGCAGGTTCAACTCGTATCGCATATCTGGTGGAAGCGCACCGGCATTGGCGTTACGCATGATGTCGAAGCCTTCTGCGTAGGATTGCATTAAGCCATATTCAATGCCATTATGAACCATTTTGACGAAATGTCCCGCACCGGACGGCCCACAGTACAGAAACCCTTTTTCCGCAGTACTGTTTGCGGAATCGCGGCCAACAGTCTTAGGAATATCACCTACGCCAGGCGCCAGGGCTTTAAAGATGGGTTCCAGATCTTTCGCGATTGCCGCGTTGCCTCCAATCATTAGGCAGTAACCGCGTTCCGCCCCCCAGATGCCGCCACTCGTACCGACGTCGAGGTAATGAAGGTGTTTCTCCGCGACCCGCTTTGCGCGACGAACATCGTCCTTGTAGAACGAGTTGCCACCGTCAATCATAATGCTACCCTGCGGGAGGATATTAGAGAGCTGAAGCACCATGCTTTCCGTCGGCTCGCCGGCCGGCACCATTAGCCAGACTGTCTTGGGTGTGGCGAGTTTATTCGCCAAGTCTTCCAAAGAATCCGCGCTTATAGCACCCTCTTTGACCAGGGCTTTGACCTTGTCCGGGCTGCGGTTGTAAACCACGCACTCATGACCGCTCTTCATGAGCCGGCGAACCATGTTTGCGCCCATTCGCCCCAATCCAACCATTCCGATTTGCATACAGTTTGTCCTTTTCACAAGCGCAAAAAGTTGCCCCGATCAGTGCACAGTTGCATCTGTCCGGTGAACGGTGCAGATGCCATCTGTATTGAAGAATCCCATTGGCCGGCGATGCAACGCCGCTTCTAGCAGCCCGTTGAAAAAGGCCTTTTTTGCAACGGGCTGCCAGGCTTTCCGAGCCTGATTTACTTCATATTTTTCATGTCTTTGTCGCTCATACCGTCACCCATTTTTGACGGTGTAGAATTTTTTTCGCCGCAGCCTGCAAGCAGCGCTAGCGCGATGATGCACATTACCATTCCCAAAGCCCGAACAATTTTCACACCGATACTTCGATAAACAAGCATGATTTTCTCCCAGGTTTTATTTACTCTCAGTTGAAAAGACGTTCAGCACATACTGAAGCGCGATCAACTATTGAACTCGTTTATTAGTGGTGCTTATAGTAACCCGCCCCTCGAATATCGTTCCACGATGTCGTCTGATGGCATAAGAAGCACTCGGTTACTTTTGCATTGGGCTGTCTGGCAATGGACATTGAGATCATTTTGAAGTGCATCATGTAATGGCTCGGCGGCGCTTGATGGCATTGATTGCACGATTGCGACGCCGACGAAGGGTGGCGAAATTCGGGGATTGTCCATTTCGATGTCGCATGGCATTTCGAGCAATCGTTGCCGAAAAGGCCGACATGCCGATCCTTGGTTTTGTGACAGGCGGCGCAATTTAGCAAGGTTTCCTCGGGAAGAAGATTTGAACTGTCTCCCTGGACGGCATGACTGTTTTCTTCCAGCCAGCGTTTGATGGGCCGCTCGTCTTTGCGGTTTTGCGGCGACCCGGCAGCAAGTTGTTTGAGACCGATGCGTGCGAGAGCTGCATGATCCATCCTGGTCGATTGCTTGACTCGCCCCTGGTGTTCGATATGGCAGGCCGCGCACGACGCGATGTCCGCGTGAAAAGCGCTGGGCTGGCGCTGAAGAATTGCCTGATTGGCTCCGTGACAGACGATGCAGTTGGCGGCCTCCACTCCTTTCAATGGCGAGTGGCACGCGGCACAGTTATTTTCGAGAAAGGCATGCGCCAGCGAAAGCTTTCCCGGAATGACCGCTTGCTGAGCCGCGACTTGCGCCCATGTGAAGTGCAGGACGGTCAATGTTGCCGCTGCGAGCCCAACCACGATGAGCGCAAGTGTCAATACAAGCTTGGTCATGAAAGCCACCTGAGCCCGAAATAGATGCCAGCCGTAATATGCGCGGCGAGGAGCACATACAGCGCTATCGAGAGGACGACGTGGACAGTCAGCGTGCGCGAAAACCAGCGCTTCAGTAGCTCGTGCGTGTGAATTGAATACTCGAGGTCAGCGACGCCTTCGGCCAGGAACGTGGCTTGGCGGGCCGGGCTAAGCAGCGGCGACTGCGGAAGGCCCTTGCGCGCGGCGGCAGACTTCTCCAGCACGCCCCAAGCGCTGTCAAGATCGCCCCTAGCAGTCTGCAAGAGTAACAGCTTATCTTTCATATCGAGATTTACGATAGGGATCAGGTAACGCAGAATTATCCCGCTCACGACGACGAGGAGCATCGTCGCAGTGAGCGCAATGCCGAGCACGCTGTCGTATCTGTGTCCGGTGTGGATGAGTGCAAGCAGTGCTCCCACAATGCCGGTATAGATGTGGATCGAAAGCCACGTTTGCAACGAGATGTGCCGGGTCAGGCGCTCCTTGAAAAACGGGACGCGCTTGGCGACGACGTAAACAAGCGGGAGGAGCATCAGCACTGCCCCTGAAATCCCAAATACCGCTCCCATGCCGCTTCCCGCAAAGCGCGGGGAGACATGCAGGAGGAAACCGAGCCAGGCAAACACCAGCAGGGCGAAAGCACTGACGACAATGAGACGTTCGCGGTACATGGCTTAGGCCTCAACCGTGACTTCAGTTCTTGGTTTGGCTTGGCAGGCTAAGATGATGCCGTTCTTCTTGTCGTCCTCGTCGAGCGCATCCTGAACGGCTTGGTCGACCTCGCCCGATGTCATCTTCACCTTGCACACCCCGCAGGTTCCGACGCGGCAGGAGAACTCGATGCCGATCCCGAGATCTTCGGACAATTCGAGAATAGTCTGATCCAGGTGGATTTTTGCGGCTTTGTTATTTTTTAAAAACGTGACCTGCGGGCCGGTCGCAGCGACGGCTGGTTTTGCAGAAGTCCCCGGAGCGGCGGGAGCAGGCTTGACGGCCCCGAATTGCTCAGTTTTCAGGTTGTCGGGAGCGACGCCGAGTTCCATAAGGAGCGACTTGGTCGCATCCATCATTGTCGGTGGCCCACACAGGTGAATTCGCCGGGAAACAAGATCGGGAACCGCTTGGGTCAGAAACTCTTTGGTGATGCGCCCGCGAGGTCCCTTCCAGTTCGCGTCTGGCTTTGTCATCGTGACAATGACGTGCAATTTCGGATTGCGCCGCTCCAGCGCCGCGAGCGTTTTTTGAAAGATATAGTCGGCCGGAGTGCGGCAGGAATAGATGAAAAAAATTTCGCCGGGCCATGCTTGCTCTGTCAGATACCGCGAGATGCTCATCATCGGCGTGATGCCGACGCCAGCCGAGAGCAGGACGATGCTGTCCGACTCAGTTCCGGTAAAAGTGAACTTGCCGATGGGCCCGCCCGCTTCGATCTCGTCCCCAACCTTGATCAAATCGTAGATGTGACGCGAGACGGCGCCGCGGTCCTCGCGCTTAATGGTCAGATCTACATAGTCGCGCTCGTTGGGCGAAGAGGAAATGGAATACGAGCGATTCATTCTGGCCCCGCCAATTCCGAAGACGACGTTGAGGAATTGACCCGGGACGAAGGTGAAAGGCAACGGTCCGTCGTCGGACGTGCGTCGAAGGCGAAAGGTTGAGATCATGGGCGTCTCGCTGATAATGCTCACCACCCGGAGCCGACCCAGCCATTTGGCCGTCAAAGGCGTAGCAGGGCTGACCGTCGGAGCGGCGGACGCACCAGAGGGCACCGCTGGCGCGGGTGGCGATCCTCCGGCCAGCGGGGACTTTCCCGGCGGTCCCGACGAACCGGGTGCGCCGTCCATTGGCGGTGACGATCCCGGTGGTGAGGATCCTTTGTCTGGCTCCACGCGACCAAACAGAGCGGCGGCGCGGCGCATCTTGAAGAAATACATGACGAGCATCGCGAGCGCGAACACGACGAGCAGCGCCATCGTGAAGAGATGCAATACCGAGAGCCCGCGAATGCCATGCGAATCATCATCTACGACGGGAGCCGTCAGGTTCATCTCGTGTTTGAACCATGCGAGTGCAACCGGGCGTGGCGCGCTGCCCTCGGCCAGAGCACGGCGTGCAGCGATGCCGCTATCGAGTTGCGCCAGTCCTTCGCGGAGTTGAATCGCGCCCTCTTGCATCATGGCATAGCCGTTGGATTGTGCCCCGCGATGAAGTGTGTCGAGCGCTTTTCCCATCAACTGCGTGCCGGAGTGCATGCGCTCGTCCGCCTGTTGTTCGACCTCTTTCTTTTTTTCCGGCGTGAGTTCAGGTAGCGCCATCAGCGACGGATAGATCTCTTTGGGCGGCGGTGTGCCCATGCGTTTCATCATCTCGCCCATCTCGCCCATCTCGCCCATCCCGGCCATCCCGGCCATCGGTCCCGCGCCAGCGGGAGCCATGCCTGGGCCCGGAGACATTGTCGCGGACGGGGTCGTTGCCGTGGTCGCAGGATGATGGCTAGCGTGTTCTTCAGCCGTTTGTGCGTGAACTTTTCCGGCCGCAAGCAGGACGCAAGCGGCGATCGCAAACCAGGGTGAACGCGTGGCGCGTGTCATCCGCCGACCCCCGGCGTTCCAAACGCTCATGCCGCGGAGTAGGTTCATCACGAGTGGCCGGCCTCGGAGTTTGGTGAATAGTTTCACGGCCTTATTGGTGTCCCCTCATCCCGGAACCCGGACCGTTTCCCATCATTCCAGCGCCGGCGCCATTCATTCCGCGGCGGTGACCACCCATGTCGCTCCACATTGAACCGTGAGCTTGGCCGCCCATCCAGCCGTGACTCATGGCGAATTCATGCCGGCTTTGGTTTGCGCCATCGCTCAGCCAGCCGTGCTGCATCCGGCCTCCGCGCAACCAATCCGCCTGTCCGTAGAATCTGCTGCAAAAACCGCTCGGATCGTTGGGGGTCGGGTGCGGCTGAAGTTCGATTGTTTGGTCACCGCTGCCGATCACAAAGGGCTTTGCTTCGACAGGCTGGCTGGTCTTGAGGTCTTTGTCCCAAGTGTGGACCATCACCTCGCCCGTGTCGGCGTTTGCTACGACTTCGGCTTTCGCCTTGCCGCTGCTCAATGGCACCACATCTCCGCCGTTCGGACCTGCTGCGGCTTTTGAGAAGTAGGGCCACACCAGCATCACGGCCACTACCAATACGATCCCGAGGACGACACCGATCAATACTTTCATATTTCAAGCTCCTTGCTGGTGCTAACAACGCCGCGCAATCAATACTTGTAACCGTTCAGTCACCCGTTTTTTCTCTCGCAGAGGCGCAGAGTTTTTTACTGAAAGGCGCAGAGAACGGCAATTAAAGACAATGGTTTTTGGGGTAATGGAATTTTGTTCCTTCGCTTCTGCAGTTCTCTGCGCCTCTGCGAGAAAACATTCAAGGGGGACTGAACGGTTACGTTCTGACCACAAAAATTTATCCCGCGTCCTCTATAAAAACCAGCCAGTCGGCGACCGCCGCTGGCTGATTTGTGAAGCTTTTAGTGTGAGGCGCAGCTCTGTCACCCCACCGTCGCTCTTGAATTGACCGGGTAATTTCCAAATGGCGCCGAATCGCGGGACGATGTCGAATACGAGGACGAATATTCCGCCCCGGACTTCCCACCGCCTCCATAATAGCCGGAATCAGACGACGAGAAATTCGCGTACCCGCCGCTCGACGTGCTCGGATAACTCGCGTAACCCCCGCCGTCATCGCCACAGCCGCTCAATAACAGCAGGCAAGGCAAAGCCAAAAGCACCAATTTTTTCATACATCGACCCCTTGAGATGACCAAAGCTTACATTAGCCCATGAAATTCGCAAAGTCAAAAAACTCTTTCAAAATTATTGTTACCGGACCTTGCGGCTTTTGCCTCTGACATTCTAAGAGCATTGAGACGGCATCTGCCCCAGTTCCTTCAAGAATTTGTGCTTTCGACTCAATACATCCGCGTCAACGCCGCCCCCGGGAAATAAAATCCCAGAATCCGCGTGTACGACTCCCCCGCCTGCGCCATGCCCTGCGAACCGTACTGGCACAGCCCCACTCCATGCCCAAATCCCGCCCCGCTGATTTCCAGCGCATCCCCACGATCCGCGATCTGCCCCCACAGCAGCGATTTCAATTCCTTCGGCCCCACCGCCAGCCGAAACGCATTCCCCTGCAACGTGCTCGTGCCATTGGAATGTTTCACGATGACCGTCTGCACCCGCCTGAAATCCGCCGCCCCAGCTCCGCCCGCGCCCACCGCCGCGCCTTTCGCGTCGCTGAAACTCAACCCTTCGAGCTTGCCCATGTTCGGAATCAGCGTCCGCAGTTTCAAGCCCAGCGTCTCCTTCGAAAACTTCGCACTCCAGCGATAGCCGGGGCTTTGAGTGCAGTACGGGCAGTTCACGCCGCACAGCGGACGCACACCCGCATGGTCCGGAAAAATCCCCGCAGCACCTTCCGTGTGACCGCCGCACGTCGAATGAAAAAACGCCGGAAACACCGTTCCATTGCTCGTCAGCGCCTGCCCGCGCGTCCCGTTGATCGCCAGGCTCAGCGCCGGTATATTGCGGTAGCCGCCCTTAAAAACCTGGCTCATCACCGTGTTGTCCACGTCGTACGCTTCGCCCGCGTGAGCCCGGATTTCATGCAGCGCATACGTGCGGCTGACCACCGCCTGGGCCTTGAGCGCCTCCGCGTGCCAGCGCTCATACGGCACTTCCCCAGCCAGCACGCCCGCCAGATAATCCTCGACGCTCAATTGCGCCAGCGCCAAAATCCCCGTGCGCGCCGCCGGCCGCGATAGCACCACGCAGGCTGAAATGTCGTGGTCGTTGAGCTTCATGAATGCTTCAGGCGAAAAACTCTCGAA
>JAYTXL010000154.1:0-3145 GCA_043742955.1 Verrucomicrobiota bacterium
AGTTCGGTCTTGAAAGTGGTGGCGACCGATACGCTGTCCACGACGGCGTCGACGGCGACCCCGCTCAGCCTTTTTTGCTCGTTAAGGGAAATGCCGAGCTTCTCGAACGTCTTGCGCAACTCGGGGTCCACTTCATCGAGCGAGTTGAGCGTCTTTTTTTGTTTGGGGGCGGAGTAGTAGCTGATGGCTTGAAAGTCCGGGCGCGGGTAATGGACATTCGGCCACTGCGGTTCTTCCATCGTCAGCCAGTGCCGAAACGCCTTCAAACGCCACTCGGTGAGCCACGTCGGTTCGTTCTTCTTGGCCGAGATGAAGCGGATGGTGGCTTCGCTGAGGCCGGGCGGGACGGTGTCGGACTCGATGTTGGTGACGAAGCCGTATTTGTAGTCGGAGGCGACAAACTCTTCGATGGTGTTGAGGGATTCGCTCATGAGAAAGATGTTTTAACCACGGATCACACGGATGCACACGGATGGGCGGGCGGGTGGGGAAAGGTGCCCGCAAAACACGCGCATAGACGCGAAACACAAATGTCCCGGTCGTGGTTCTTGAATCCGTGTTTATCCGTGTTCATCCGTGGTTAAGAGTCAGGGTTCACTTCGCCTTGGCCGCGCAATCGGGGCAGAGGCCGTGGAGGTTGGTCTCGATATTTTTGAGGCGGAAACCGCGCGGGAGTTTGATCTGCGCGTCCGCGGGCGAGATGGTTTGGTGAATATCGTAAACACGACCGCAGGCGTCGCAGTAGAAGTGCGAGTGGTCCTGCATGTTTGGACAGTAGCGCGTGGCGCCGCGGTCCAGCGTGACCTCCCGGACGAGGCCGCACTGGACCAGGGCATCGAGGCAGTTGTAAACCGTGGCCATGGAGATGTCCTGCAGGTCGGATTTGGCGCGGAAGAAAACCTGATCGGCGGTCGGATGATCCTGCTTTTCGAGCAGCACCTCATGCACCCGCTGGCGCTGGGGCGTGAGCCGGAGTCCGCTGTGGGCGAGTCGCTCATTCAATTGCTCACCGGAACCGGCGTGCTTGTGTCGCGTTTCCATGGGTCAAATCTAACGGGGGTGCCACAGGTGTCAATATTTAGAATTATTCTAAATTAGACCGATTGCCATAATTCATTTCCGCTTTGATCCGATCCGGTGTGCCTGGACGTGTTGCCCCTCATCCTAGCCTTAACCCCCGGGGAGAAGGAACAGCGGCCACGCTGCGGGGAGCGTGAGTATGCCTTTCGCGAATCCAGCCGCGGTGTTTTTGCGAGCAGCGGGGAACGGTGTCCTCATCTCCCGGCGGGAGAGGGAAGGGTGAGGGGAAAGGACCAGCACATCTTCCCGACGCAACCTGTCTGCATATTTCTTTTGGCAATCGCTCCGAAGTCCTGCGCACAGGGGCGGAGGCGGGCTAGTGGCGCTGGCGGCGCTTGACGTGCAGTTGCGCCAGCGAATGCAGGAGGGAAGCCTGCACCGAGGCGATTTCTTCATCGGTGAGTTTCTCAGTCAGGCGCGTTTCGGCGCGCTGGCGGGCTTCTTCGGCCTTTGCCTCGTCGATGTGATCCGCCTGGATGGCCATGTCGGTGAGGATGGCGACCTTGTCGCCCGTGATCTGCACGAAGCCATCGCCGACGGCGAGAAAGTAATCCTGCCCCCCCTTGCGGACGGCGATTTCCCCGGCCTTGATCTGCGTCATGAGCGAGACGTGCATGGGATAAATCCCCATCTCGCCTTCCACGCCCGGCACCGTGACCATGTCCACGTCCTCGGAGTAGGTCTTCGACTCCGGCGTGACGATTTCAAGCTTTAAGGTGTTGGCCATTTTTATTTAGGTAGGGCGGGCAGTCCTCTGCCCGCCGTCGGCGCGCACGGAGTGACGCGCCCTAGCAAGTTACTATTCCTTGATCTCCTCAATTCCGCCCTTCATGTAGAAGTTCACTTCGTTGACGTCGTCGTGTTTGCCGTCGAGGATTTCCTTGAAGCCGCGCACGGTTTCGGCCACGGGCACTTGTTTGCCTTCGATACCGGTGAAAATCTGCGCGACCGTGAACGGCTGGCTCAGGAAGCGTTGAATCTTGCGCGCGCGCAACACGGTGAGCTTGTCGTCCGGCGAAAGCTCGTCCATGCCCAGAATGGCGATGATGTCCTGCAAATCCTTGTAGCGTTGTAGAATTTTCTGCACGCCGCGCGCGACGTCGTAATGTTCCTGTCCCACGATGTCAGCCGAGAGAGCGCGCGAGCTGGAGGCCAGCGGATCAACGGCGGGATAAATGCCTAGTTCCGCGATGGAACGTTCCAGCACGATGGTCGCATCCAGGTGCGCGAACGTCGTGGCGGGCGCGGGGTCGGTCAAGTCGTCGGCAGGCACGTAAACAGCCTGAAAACTCGTGATCGAACCTTTCTTGGTCGAGGTGATGCGTTCCTGCAGGTCGCCCATTTCGGCGGCGAGCGTCGGTTGATAACCAACGGCGGACGGGGTGCGGCCCAGGAGCGCGGACACTTCCGAACCGGCTTGGGAGAAACGGAACACATTGTCCACGAACAGGAGCACGTCCTGATTCTTTTCGTCGCGGAAATACTCGGTCACGGTGAGCGCGGACAACGCCACGCGGAGACGCGCACCCGGAGGTTCGTTCATCTGACCATACACCAGACCGATACGAGAACCGGGTTTGATGATCGGGAGGCCGTTTTCGCCGATTTTCGCATGACCTTTTTCATCCTCTTCGACTTTGATGACCTTGGCTTCGATCATTTCGTTGTAAAGATCGTTGCCTTCGCGCGTGCGTTCACCGACGCCCGCGAACATCGAAACGCCGCCGTGCAGCTTCGCGATGTTGTTGATGAGTTCCATGATGACGACCGTCTTGCCGACGCCAGCGCCACCGAACGCGCCGACTTTGCCGCCCTTCAAGAACGGGCAGATCAAGTCAATGACTTTGATGCCGGTGGTGAGAATCTGGGGCGACGTGGATTGATCCACGAGCAGCGGCGCCGCGCGATGGATGGGCAGGTACTTGTCCGCCTTCACCGGGCCTTGTTCATCCACGGGGTTGCCGGTGACGTCGAACACGCGGCCCATGACGGCTTCGCCGACGGGCATGCAGATGGGCTGGCCGAGGTCGGTGATTTCCATGCCGCGTTTGAGGCCTTCGGTGGC
>JAYTXL010000155.1:0-2394 GCA_043742955.1 Verrucomicrobiota bacterium
AGCCCTTGAGCTGGCGGCCGGAGAGGTCGAGGAGGTCGGGCTGGATCGTAGCGCAGGTTTCCAAACCTGCTGTATCGCCGATTTCCAAATCGGCAGGGCTGGCCGAGGTCGAACCGCTCCCGGCTTTCGCGGCGTCCGCAGGTTTGGAAACCCGCGACACAGCAGACTTGGAAGTCTGCGCTACTTCCTTCCGCGGCTCGTCAATGTGTTCGAGGGTCTGGAAGGGAAGAATGGCGGTGCAGACTTCGCGGGACTTGCCGTTCCAGACGAGTTCGACCTCGCGTTTGTCGTCGAAGAGGAGGAAGCGGAAGCGTTCAGGCAGCGGCTTGCCTTGCTCGATGAGCTTGATGAGGTCGCGGCGCTCGGCGTCGGTGAGTTCGTAGGCGGATTCGCGGGGCATAAAATTACAATTTTACAAAAATGTTGGTTTGGGTATCTTAATGCCAGCGACCAGTGTGGTTCGGACCTTTTCCGTTCCCGAGGCTCATGCCCCTGGCCGCTCCTTTTTTTGCTGGGATTCAAGCCAGCCCATCGTGTCGGCAAATTTCTCATCCCCGGCAGCGATCAGAGGTTCAACCAAAGGCCAGAGCTGGGCGTCCACCGGCTTGGCCTGCCCGCCCGCCTGGATTTCTTCATGGCGGCGGATGATGTAGGCACAGAGGCCGCACAGCTGGAGGACCTGGCTTTTGTGGGATTCAATGAAGAACCCTTTCTCGATGATTTGCGTGAGGCGCACCGCGCCTTCCGCCCCGCGCAGGAGCCGGATGGCTTTATCCACATCGCGGGCGACCTGATGGTTTTCATCGGAGATGAAAATGCCGAGCGGAGTGCCGGACAGATTGCGGAGGTGGCTGTTGACGACTTGCGCAACCAGAGCGAGCGCCGCGACATGGGGGTTGATGATGACGCCCGCGCCGAATTTGGATTGCAGCCAGCGGGCGTAACGCTGTTTGACGATGGCGCGGAAGACGAGCTTGAGGTCGTGCTGCGCGGCGACCCGCAGCCAGGCAGTCATGAATTCCAGTCGCTGGGCGGTATGGGTGCGGCGGAACAAAGCAGTCTTGGGATTAATCAATTCGGCGGCGTGGATTTCAAATTCATCAGCGCGGGGAGCAGGCCAGAATTTTTCAACAGCCGCCAGCAGCGCAGTTTCGAGCGACTGCCATTTTTGTTCCGGCACAATCAGGGCGCACAGGACAAAAACGGGCTGGCGCGGGTCGGCCAGATTGCCGCCGCTGTTGCCGGATTCATCGAGATAGATGAGGTGCATGGTCAGCTTTGGTATTCTGTAAAACTCATGGCGAGCGCCGCAAACGTCTTCGGCTGGTGTTTCTCGAAGCCGTTCTGATCCACAAACACGAAATCGTATTGCTGGCCGGGTGAGCCACCGTCGGCCTGTTCGGCGGCATTGGCGTCGGCGCACCATTGTTTGAGGCGGGCCATTTTCTGCGGCAAATCCAGTTCGGCGCGGCCCTTGGTTTCGACGAGCCAGATTTTTTTGTCGCCGGTGCGGATGATAAAATCGGGGACGTAGTTGGCGAGGTCGCCGTTAGCCTTGACGTAGTCGAGCTTGAAGCCGACGGCGAGGTAGTTTTTAGCGAACGCCTGCACGTCGGGCGCCTCCTCCAGGAATGCGGCGAAGCGGAGTTCAAAGCCGCCGGAGTGCGGTTCGCCCACCACTTTATTAAAAATGCTCTTGGTGGCGGAAAGATTCGCCCGGTAGTCGGTGCGGAAGGGTCTCATTTCCTTGAGGCGGATGCGGTCCTCGATGCGCGTCGTGCCGCTCTCCTGAATGGTGAGGGCGTTGATGGCGGCCTTGAAGGCATCGTAGAGAATCTTGCCGGCGGCGGGCTCGGAGAGGTTGCGGAGGACGACGGGATTTTCGAGGTTTACGGGTGTCGGCGTGAAGAGACACTCGCGCATGAAGGTTTTCACCTTGCCGTACAGTACATCATAGCCGCCAACGAGTCGAAGGTCTTTCAGGAGTTGGCGGGTGAAGAAGCCAACAACGGAGCGGTAGTCAGCCACACCCGCGCCGTCCATTATGATGGTATGGTGAATCTCGGCGTCGAGCATGGTCTTGAACACGATCTCGCGCGTTTCCTCCTCGGTGAACGGCTTGAGGGGAAGAATCTGGTTGCCTAATTTGGCAGGGTCGAGTGCGTCGAGATTCTTGAACTCGCGCTGGAAGCGGCGGGTGAGTTTCGGGAGCGGGATGTCGAGGGCGTCGAGATTCTTTTCCTCATTCTCGGTGTCCACCTCCACAATGAGGGAGTCATGGCGCGTGGTGCCGCTGCCCATGGGCACATGCTCGAACGTGACGCCTTCGCTCTGGATGGACTCAACGAAATCCATGAAGGCAGGCGTGCCCATGACCGAAACGGTTTCGCGGAC
>JAYTXL010000156.1:0-6767 GCA_043742955.1 Verrucomicrobiota bacterium
TCGGGTCGGCCCAGACATAGAGGCCCGAGTTGCCTTTGGGTTTGAGATGCCGCCATTCAACTTCCAGCACAAAGTTTTGATACATCCGTTCAGTGCGCAGAATGCCCGTCGGGAAACCGGTGCAATAGACGTTGCCATTGGTGACGTAAAATGTGTCGGGGGCACAGTTGATGTTCACCCAGCCGCTGAGATCGCGGCCATTAAACAATGGGATGAAGCCCTCCTCCGCTTGGGCAACGGCCACGAGGAGGAACAGCGAGGAGGTAAAGGTGGGAAGGAATTTCATAAATTTACGAGCTGAGATTGTGGCGGGGATTCTTGACCTCCAGGGAAAGAAAGTCGAGGGGGCAAAGTTGCGGGAACACCGAGGTGAGAAGTGGCGGAGAGAGAGGGATTCGAACCCACGGTTCCACCAAGGAGAAACGGCGATGACGCCTATGCTTATTACCAATGACTTACAACTTAGGCGAAATCAAAAACGCTTGGCGTCATTCTGATATTGATTCTGACTATTTTCCGGCCTAGAGTCGCCCCATGGCTAGCCTCACGAAAGATTCAAAGGATCGAAGCCCCTTTTTCACCGCTTGCTTCACTGCGTTCGTCGGGCAGGCCCGCTTGCAGTGGAAGAAGTCCACCGCCACCAGCGACCGCAAGCTCGCGCACCGGATCGCCGACGAACTGGAGGAGGCCGCCCTGGGCAGACGAACGCCCGAAGGCATTCAATCGTTCCTGGCAGGCATCCCGGACAACCGAGCGAAGCGGGCGGCGCATAGTGCCTTTGATGACGTATTGCGCAAGACGACGGGGACCGGACTCGGCAGCAAGACGGTGCGCGGATACATTACCGAATGGCTGGAACGTAATCGCGGCACCCTGGCCGCAACGAGCTGGGACAAGTACCACAAGGCCGCTGAGCAGTTCTACGCCGCGCTGGGTGGCAAAGCGGACATGGACATGGCCGCGCTCCGCCAGGACGACGTAGCGCGGTTCCGCAACGCCGTGGCGAAGCGAGTCTCCAATAGCACGGCCAATCTTGCTTTGAAGATCGTGCGCGGGTTCTTCGCCGCCGCCGAGCGCGACGGGGTGGTGCCGCGCAACGTGGCGCGGCTGGTTCGCCAGGAGCGCGACAGCAAATCCGAACGGACGCGCCGGGCCTTCACCCTCCCGGAGTTGAAACGTGTCCTCGCCAAGTGCGATGACGAGTGGCGCTCGCTGGTGATCTTTGGGGTTTACACGGGTGCGCGCCTGGGCGACCTGGCCGCGCTGAACTGGCAGGCCGTGGATCTGGAATCAGGCTGCATCAATTACGTGAGCCGCAAGACCGGGCGCGCGGTGTCCCTGCCCATCGCCACGCCGCTGGCGGCGCACATCGACACGCTGCCGGCCGGCGACGACCCGAAAGCCCCGTTGCATCCGCGTGCGTTCGCCATCCTGATGAAGCAGGGACGCGTGGGGATGTTGTCCAATCAATTCGGGGAGATTCTGGCCGATGCCGGCCTCAGACCCACGCAGGACCACCAGGCGAAGAAGGATGGACCCGGCCGGGGCGGCAAACGGGTGGCGTCAGATGTTTCTTTCCACGCCCTGCGGCATACGGCGGTGAGCCTGCTCAAGAATGCGGGCGTGAGCGAAGCGGTGGCCCGGGACATCGTGGGCCACGATAGCGCGGCGGTGAGCCGGCTCTACACGCACATTGATGATAAATCGAGACGCGAGGCGGTGAACAAGCTGCCCGCGATTGGCGGACCCAGTGGAGGAGGATAAGAAGGAAGAGAGATACTTTCTATCTCTTCCTGTGCGCCTTGGTTCCCATCGCCAGGGAGTTTTCCCAGGACGGATGCTCCCGTGTCCGTCCATCCGTCCATCCTCGCTTAGAGGATAGCGCGGACGGACGGGAACGAGGTCGGGGCGGGGGGGGGTGCGCCGAGCCGCTGGTGGGGAATGATTCGATGAGTCTGGTCGCGGAAAATTTTTACTCGAAAGGCGGGCTGACGGGCTGGAGTGCGGGCGTTTTTCGTCAATCCGTGGCAATTTTCGCTTCGCACGACCGGCGTTGGGTTACTTTTTCCGGAAAAAAATCTTGCGGGATGCCTCGCGCCATCGTCCATCCGGCTTCCCCGCGGATGCGCTCGCAAGGCATTTTCCTAATCAAACTACCCATTGCCAAACCGCAAGACCTCGCCACCGAAGCCATCACGGAGTTGGAGGCGGTCGTTGATGATTTGCGGGAGATTTTCGCGCTGATGGAGAAACAGGAGGGTTTGGAGCATTGAATTTGCCGCTGTGCTGCACGCGACGCGCCATGACCGTCATTGGAAGGGGCGAGCCTGAGCGACGAGCTTCCGCCTGGGTGGCGGGCTGCGCGGGCTGCACGATCTGGTTGTGCTGGCAAAGGCGGGTTAGCCCAGGACACGGGCAAAATCCCGGCTGGACCAAAATTCGTTGCCTTCGGCGCTGACGCGCTAGATGCGCTCAAAGGTGTTGTTCGCGGCGGAGACTGGTAGTGCGTAAATCATATTTCTATTTTCATGCGAGGTTCAGTTCTTTCAGCTAAACGAACCACTTCTTTATCCCCTCTTGAACGGCTTTCAAGTAGTCGTTCCCGGTCAACCCGGCCGCTTCGGTAATTTCAAACACCAACCCGTTTTCGGCCAGCAGGGGGCGGATGTGTTCCATCATTTTTCGCCACTCGGCCGCCTGGAGATTGGCGGAGCCGGCGGCCAGCTCCTCGTTTTGCGCCAGTTTCCAAATCGCGGCGAGGGCGGCGAAGAATTGCGGCCAAGCCCGCCATTCCGGCCAGGTGGGGTGCTCGTCCGCCCCCGCGCGCAGCAAACCCCACTTTTCCGGCTCCACCCAGTAATGCTTCTCCCGGCCCCGCTTCACCGTCCGGATGACGCCGGAGTTGGCCATCTCCACCAGCGTCATTTGAATGGTCTTGGGGAAATATCCAATTTGCCGGGCCATCTCGGGCGGGTGGCCCTCCGGGTGGGTCAGGAGATACAGCAGGATGTCGGCCCGGGCATTCACTCCAAACAAAGCCCGCAGCCCGCACAAAAGGGCCACTGACCGCGCCGGGTTGACCGGTTGGCTCATGTGCCGCAACTCCAGGCTACCGCGATGAAACCCAAACCGGGCAAACCGAGGTTCAGCCGGTCCGAACAACGGCTGCGGCCGGCCATCGGCCAAAATGAACAAAGGCTGTAGTGGCGCTCCCGCTCCCGCCAGCTCACTGCTGGCGGCGAGCCCCCGCCATTTGGCGGTAACGGCCCCTTTGGCCTGCAAGGACGCCACACTGGCCAGAACCCGTTCGCAACCGTAGTCGTGCTGTTTCAGCAGTGCCCGCACCCGCTGCACGTTGACGCACCAGCCGTTCAACTCCAGCCAGTCCAGCATCTCGTCGAATAGACGTGGCTCGTACCGCCCCCAAACGCAACTCGCCAACAGCAGTGCATCCGGATCAATCGCCTTCCGGCCTTCCGCCCCGGCATGTCCGGAAACCCCCAGCGCCGCCCACTGCCGCCAGAGCAGGTCCAAAACTGCCTCGAGGAAAACCCCTCTAAATAAGTTTGGCGACGTTTTCATAGCCCAATTGTTTCATCATGTCCCGAAGCGTCATGGCAAATTCCTCCGAACCATCCTGCGTCAGAGCCCATTTGGCTCCCACGACCAGCTCGACTTCGGTTGGATGCAACGCCAGCAGATCATTCACATGGCGACCCGGACCCGCATCCGTAGCGGCAAAGACTTTGAAGTAAATCTGGTCCAGCCGGCCGATAAACGAGACGGTCAAACACGGCCCATACTCCCGCAAGGTCAACCGGCTCCGGAAACCTTCCGGCAATCCCCAGCGCAGCAGTTCGGTCGGTCCGCCATTGAGCCATTTGGGATCCAAACCCAGTTGCGTCGCGATCTCCGCTGCCGCGCGCACGACCGCCTCGGGCAGCGGCTCGGAGGTGAGCAACTCCCCCTCGGAATTCACCAACGCCAAAACATCGACATCTTTGGTCGTCCGACTAACCAGACCCGTCGCAATCAGGGCGGAACCGCCGCAAACCACCAGGGACACCGCCTCGGCTCGCTCGAATCCCAGCTTTTCCGCCAGCAACCCCAACGCCTCGTCCAAGCTTTCTTTGTTGAGTTTTTTCGGCATAAAGATGTTAATATTATCCTAAACGGATGATATAAATACTATTTAATAATGTCCAGCCCTTTAAACACCCCGCCATTTGCTTCCGCACGCCAGCCAGCTCGGTTTCCCGGGTTTCGATTTCCTTTTGCACGGCCTTGAGGTCCACCGGCTTTTCTGGCTCGAAGGTGTCCACGTAACGCGGGATGTTTAGGTTGTAATCATTCTCGGCAATTTCGTCGTGCGTCGCGCGGTAGGCATATTTGTCCACCGTCTTGAACGCCTTGCGAATTCGATCTTCCGCACCGCCCCGGAACAGCACGTCATGCAGCGTGATCGTGTCCACCTTGGCTCCCAGTTCGGCAATCTGGCTCCCGCGTTCTGCTCGTGTGTGTGGTTGAATGTGACGACCTTGCCTGCTCGACTTCCGACGGAACCCCATCGACATTTTCCAGAACATTGAGTATTCAAACGCCTGCTAACTTTGACTGCACCAAGCGAGATCACGATTGACGGCCTGCGGCACCAGTTCTGTTTCTTGGAACTGGACGATAGTAGGCAGAGAACCGGCATTGTCACGGTTGAGCGCACATTTTGGATGAAGCCGATCTGCCGGCGCGATTTCCGACCGCTTCACCCGCTGCCACAGGTGGCTGTTCGCCCCACTGGATAGGTGTTGAGCGCCTTGATTAAATCGCCGTCTCGATAAGCGGTGAGGGATTCCTGTAGGTCGCGTTCCGCCTCCGGATCGAGCTTTAGTTCCAATGGGTCGAGGACGGCCGGATAGTAGAGATTCCACTGGACGACGATTTGCGCGTTGATCACCGCCGTCTTAACGGGAGCGCGTCCAGCCACGACCACCCCCTGCTCGCCATCTTTCAATACCAGGCTCCCTTCGGTATTCGTGAGTTCCACTTCACCGTTGAGCAACGTCAGTTCGGTCCGTCCGTCGGGGGCCACCGTCACGTTGAATTCCGTGCCGCGAACGGCACCGGTGGCAACCGGCGTCTTCAACTGAATCTCTTGGGCTTTATCACGGCTGAAGAAATAAGCAGCCCCGGCTTTGATATCGATCACCGGCTTTCCGTCGGCCTTGCGGGGTGGCTGGAGTTCAAAGCTTGTCAATTCGCTGACACGGAGCACGCTGAGATCAGAAAGCTGAACGGTGACACGACTTTGCCGCCCCGTCCGAAGCCGGTCGCCGATTCGCAATGCTTGTCCCACGTTCATGGCCGCCCAAGTGGTGCTGCCCGCAGGTTGAATTTCGACGGTTCCTTCTTTGGTGCGCAAGGTGGAGGCGTTACCAGCGCCAGTATTTTGCGCCATCAGCAGGGTTGGCAGGCAGAGAAGCAAGAGGGTAAGCAGACCGACCCACGAGCGGAACGTGGCAGGGGCAAGGATTTTCCGGATTTGGAAATGAGTCGCCATTTGCGTTGGACTTGCCAGTTACATCCTTTCACGTCAGCTGGATGGCTCGGGCAAGGCTTGCGCACCAGTGTGCTACTGGGCGCGCACGCGGCGCAACCCGAAAACAACTCGAGGGGCGGGCAATGCCAATTGGGTTTGAGGCGGGTGGATTTGGCGTTTCAGCGTCCGTCCGCACGAGGTGCTCGTCCCTCCGGTGAGGGACGCAGTTTGTCCATCCGTCCGCTTGCCATAGGGAGGATGGACGGATGGATGGATCAGGATTGAACGCCCATGACGCCAAGGTGTGCGGCGGGGCGAGTCCGGCGCGGGAGGGAAGGCGGATGGATGATTCCCGGTTTGAGGATGTCATCCTTCAAGAGCAGGAAGTTGCCGCCGTCGAGGCGAGCTGCGGGCGGTACTGGGGCCAGGTGAGGGTTGAAAGGCTGGAGACCATCGTTGCGGGCTGGAAATAGACAATGAGGAGTTCGCTCGCCCAAGAGTTTGTGGTAACACAAAAAAGAGGAGGTAGCTCACCCGGGGTTCGTCGCCACACGAAAAGAAGAGAAGGCGAAGGCGATCGAGGCGTGGTCGGATGGGGATGGGTTTGGGCGGGGGAACAGATGATTCAAAAGGGGCAATACGGGTCCGTTATTGGCGTTTCTATTCTGACTATGATTCTGACTTTAATAAAAATGAAATCTCGAAACAGGCACTAAACCATTTATTCTATTGATCCAAGTGAGAAGTGGCGGAGAGAGAGGGATTCGAACCCACGGTAGTGTTTAGCTACTCACGCTTTCCAGGCGTGCGCCTTAAACCACTCAGCCATCTCTCCAACCATTTATTGACAAGCACTTATGTCAAATTTAGAAAAGCGAAATTGACAATCTGACACGGTGATCTGATGTCCGCAGCGCGAAAAAGTGGTAACACCCGCTCCACAGCAGGAATTATCCGGGCCGCACCCACCACCGAAAACTCTGACTCGCTGCATTCCAGCGCAGCCCTATTTCGCCCGAATCCGGGTAAGCGGCAAGCTTATTCGCCCCGACAACCTACGCGCCATAAACCGGCTGCGACCGGGACACCGCGCGGCGCCACTGCCATTGAATTAAGAAAATAAGCGCATTTTTGTGTGTACAAAGTAAATACAATGTTTACTTAGAATAGGGATGCAGCATGAAATATCCCTTAAAACCTCCGCCATCACAATCATTCAACATGTTCGAGAAAT
>JAYTXL010000157.1:0-4052 GCA_043742955.1 Verrucomicrobiota bacterium
CGGACAAAACCCACGTGCCCAGCTGCGCCGCGCCGGGCAAACGGGACGAGGAAGACGAGCGCGGCGTATTGAGACAATACGTTTAGCGAGTCTGACGAAAGCCCGTGCAGCCCGCCGCAAGCAGATGGGCGCGTGGGTTTTGTCCGGTAGCTCTAAGAGCGTGTACGAAAAGTTCAAATCTACTCTTTTCGAAGCCGATGAAGCATCAGATTTATCATCGCAATATGGATCATGGCTTCACTGCTTTCCGTGAGTTCCTCGTAGTCCTTACTCATGCGCCGATAGCGTGAAAAATCTTACCGACCCAAGCTCACTTCATTTTCCCCGCCGCCTTCACCAGTATCGGCAGCAATTTGTCCGCCACGTCGTTGTCGGTGTTGCACAGAACGATGAGCCCCGTTTGCGTTATAGGATCGAAAAACATGTCGGTGCTGACGCCGGTGTCACTGCCGTTATGACCCAGCAGCGTTTTCGATGCGACCTTTGAATAATACCAAACGAGGCCTTGGCTCGAGTCGAGCGGCGTTTGCGGCGATCGCATCTCTTCGGCCGCGGACTCGCTGAGGATGCGCACGCCGTTGAACTGGCCGTTGCCCATGAACATTTGCAGAAACTTCGCCAGTTCAGTCACGCTGGTACGCAGCGCGCCGTTGGGAATGTCCGGGTAGCCGTAGTTGCCACCGCTCGTGAACCGCTTCGTTGGCGCGTCGTAGGTGCAGGGCAGAGCGACCTTAGTCACATCCATTTGCGCCAGCCGCCAGGCGGTGTTGGCCATGCCCAGCGGTTGGAAGATGGTCTTCGCGCAATACGCTTCGAAGGACTGGCCCGAGATCGTTTGAACCAGATAGCCCGCCAGCGCGATGCCGACGTTGGAGTATTGCGAAACGGTGCCGGGCTCGCTGTTGAGAAAATTGTCCTTCGCGCTGTAGTTCGTGCCGCCTGGCGTAAAGTAGCTGGCGAGAAAATCCTCCAGCGAAATCGGTGAGTCTCCCGACACGCTGTACGCATCGTCCCGTGTGCTGTCCTGGATGCTGGACGTGTGCGTCAGCACCATGCGGAAGGTGATCGGCGTGTCATGAAAATTCGGGTTCACGACTGGGAATTTGAGAAACGGCGCGATGGGGTCATCAAGCTTGAACTTGCCCTGGTCGTAGAGCGTCATCAGTGCTACGCCGGTGATGGTTTTTGAAACCGACGCCAACATGAAAGCGGTGTCACTCTGCACGGGAGAAGTTCCGCGCGGGTCGGTAAAGCCATAGTGACCGCTGAAGACGATTTGCCCATGCTTGATTATGCAGCACGACGCTCCGCGAATGTGCGAAGCCATCATCTGCTTCTTGATCGCGCGATCGAGACTCGACGCGGAAGCCGCAAACCCCAAGCTAGCATGAACGAGAATCAGAATACAAAGAATCGATTTGCCGACTCGCGAATAACTCATGCGGCACTGTCTCCAGCATTATGGACTGCCAACGGCAACTATTTATATTCTATTTACGATTGCTTAAGGGACGCCATGTCGATCACGAAGCGATACTTTACGTCGCCCTTTAAAAGCCTTTCGTAAGCTTGGTTTATTTCCTGAATGCGAATCATTTCTATATCGCAGGTAATGTTGTGTTCAGCACAAAAGTCGAGCATCTCCTGGGTCTCTGCGATACCTCCAATGGCTGACCCCGCGAATTGCCGCCGTGGAAGAAGCAGACTGAACACGGCCACCGGCAGGGGTTTCTCAGGAGCGCCCACAATCGCCAAGGTGCCATCCAACTTCAAGAGATTCAAGTACGCGTTGATGTCGTGATCCGCTGAAACGGCATTCAGGATGAAGTCGAAGCTGCACCGGTGCTTCTCCATTTCATCCGCATTCCGCGACAGGACGACCTCGTCTGCGCCCAGGCGCAGAGCGTCCGCAGTCTTTCCCGGTGAAGTCGTGAACAGCACGACGTGAGCTCCGAAGGCATGCGCAAATTTCACGGCCATGTGTCCGAGACCACCGAGCCCAACCACGCCGACCTTCTGGCCAGGACCGACTTTCCAGTGCCGCAGCGGCGAATAAGTCGTAATTCCAGCGCAGAGCAGCGGCGCTGTAGCCGCCAGATCAAGCTTATTGGAGACCTTTAGCGTGAAAGCTTCATCGACGACGATGCTCTCTGAATAACCGCCAAAGGTTACCCCGCCGCTCCGTTTGTCTTCGCCATTGTACGTAAAGATAGGGGCGCGCTCGCAATATTGCTCAAGACCGCGCTCACAGTTTTTACATTGGCGGCACGAATCGACCATGCAACCAACCGCAGCCAGGTCGCCTTCCTTAAACTTTTTTACGGATGCTCCCACCTTCACTACCCGCCCGACGATTTCATGCCCAGGGACGCAGGGATAAATCGTGTTGTGCCATTCATTGCGTGCCTGATGCAGGTCTGAATGGCACACTCCGCAATAGAGGATTTCGATGGCTACGTCTTTGGGAAGCGGATCGCGACGGGTTAGCGAAAAGGGAGCCAGCGGTGCCGATTCGGATTGCGCAGCGTAAGATTTAGTGCTCATGGGGTCGTTTCTCCAATCGCCCGGAATTTCGCGGCGTAGGCTTACTCTAATTCTGCCTGAAATTTATGCAAAATCAAAACCATCACAGCTTCTTCGTCGCAAAATTTATTGGCGCGAACCAATCGTATTGGGTGTCGCCGCTTTCTCTTGCGCGAAGGCGAAAATGGCCAAAATTCCGACCGAAAGCTCAAACACTCCAAAAGTCGTCAACGCCACAGAGAGGCCATAGGCCAGGCACATTTGGAAAACGAGCGCCCCGAAACCCAATCCTGTGAAGAGCACAAACGCGTTCATGCCCATTGCCAGCCCCCGGCGTTGCGGGTTCAGCGTTGAAACGATTCCAACCATCGGCGGGTGAGACATGTCAAAGCCCAGCGAGAGAATCGTGACGGCCGCCGCTGCACACCCCAGCGGAACGGCGGGCGCCAAGGCAAGTGCGCAGCAGGCTTGAACAATAAATCCAGCGGGGATCAGGCGATTCCTGCCCCGCTTGTCCGCCAAACGTCCAAGGAAGGGGCCGCACAACATTCCCGGAATGCCATAGCCAAGCAAGGCCAGCCCAATGCCATAATCGCCCAGTTGGTATCGTCGAGAAAAATAAAGTCCCAGCCACGAGAACACGCCCGACTGAAACAACCCGTTCGAAAAAATGAACAGGTACGTGCGCAATGCGCGGCGGTCTTTAATGAGTTCGATGTAACCAGTAACAGTCCCGGAAACATTGATTGCTCCGCTGGGCAATTGCTTTCCCAGTAAAGAGCGGTGCTGAAACGCGAGACTGAATACCACCGCGTTCGCCAGCGCGAGACAGAAGAATTCCAAACGCCATCCAATCACCGGATTGAGTGCTGCGCCTAGCGTCGAGCCGAATGCGCTGCCGCCCGCGACGGCTCCGAAAATCCAGCCCATTGCATTACCGCGCTTTTTGTACGGAAAAAGATCAGCGACCAAGGCCAAAATAATCGGAATGATCCCGCCCGCGCTCAAGCCCATTAGCACCCGCATGGCAATCAACTGATAAGCGGTTTGAACAAGCCCGGAAAGCGCCGTCGAGAAAATGGCCCCGAAGAGCAAAATCAGAATGACATTCTTGCGACCGATGCGATCCGAAAGCGGCCCATAGAACAATGTTGAGACGCCATATGGAATCAAGAACGCGGGGACGGCCAAGCCGATCAGATTTTCACCGACGTTGAATTCTTTGGCGAGCGATGGAATGATCGGAGCCATCAAAAATGAATTGAACAGAACGAAAAAGGCGGCTCCGGAGAGAATTTTGAGGACCGTGACACTTTCGGCTGCTTCAGTTCGTTCCATTGATTTCGTTCTTAACCTCGTCAGCCTTCACGAAGCACGATTCATTTTTGTTACAGGGATGAGTTTCACGGATGATCGCGACAAATGCAAGCCTGATCTTCCCCACGACTGGTGGACGCGCCCGCGCGGATGAAATATCATCCGCAGACAGGAGCATCCCACATGAAACGTCGCACATTTTCAGCCGAGTT